>NZ_JBFTLX010000054.1:0-31109 GCF_056396665.1 Cupriavidus sp. 05T313
GGAAACTCCTTGCCGAGGATTGCCAGCGTTTGCAGCAGTTCCTTTTCTGCGATCGGCAGCCGATCCATGCGCGCCGCGAGCACGCCTTGTACCGTGGTCGGAATATGCAGCGTGGCGGGTGTCTTTTCGATGCTGTAATGGCCGCGTTCGCCGAGCAGCGCTTTTTCCTCGGCCAGCGTCTGGACGACCTCCTCTATGAAGAAGGGATTGCCCTCGGTCTTTTCCAGAATTAGCTGTTTGAGTGACCCGAGTACGGGGTCATCGCCCAACAGGACGCTGAGCAAGCCTTGCGCGTCGGACAGGCCCAAGGGGGCGAGCCGCACCTCAGTGCAATTGTCCTTGTGCCCCCAAGCGAACCGATACTCGGGCCGGTAGTTCAAGAGAACGAGGATCCGGACGTCCGCCGTCCGTTCGATGAGGTAGGCGAGAAACGCTTCAGTCTCGCTATCCAGCCATTGTAAATCTTCGAACAGGACGTCGACCGGTTGATTGCGGCTTTCGTGCACCAACAAACGTGAAATTGCCTCGAATGTGCGCTCACGCCTTAGGCTAGGGCCCATGTCAGCCAGCACCGAGCYGGGTTCGCTGATACCAAGCAAGTGAAGCAGATAGGGCAGGAGTTCTTCCAGGCTGCGCTCCAGCGTGAGCACCTTGCCCGTTACCTTTTCGCGGCACCGCCGCTCGTCGGCTTGGTCGATGATCTGAAAATAGTTCCTCAAGAGTTCGATGAGCGGCAAATAGGCAAAGGCTTTGCCGTGCGATACCGAGAAAGTCTCCAGCACCAGGCGGCCATGCTGGGACCGTGCCTTGAACTCGTGGAAGAGCCGCGACTTGCCGATCCCTGCCTCACCCGCCACGGCGACGATCTGCCCATATCCAGCCGTGGACTGCTCCAGCGCCCGGCGTAGCGTCTCCAGTTCGGTCTCTCGGCCCACGAAGCGTGCCAATCCGCGGTGCGCCGCTACTTGCAAGCGCGTGCGTAGCGCACCGAGAGCCAGCACCTCGTAGACTTGCAGCGGCTCGGGGATGCCCTTGACCTGGGTGGCGCCGAGCGCCTTGAACTCGAAGTATCCCTCCGCGAGCTTGTAGGTAGATTCGCTGACGAAAATAGATGAGGGCGCGGCCATCGTCTCCATCCGGGAGGCGATGTGGATCGTGTGCCCCACCGGGTCATAGTCGGCGTGCAGGTCGTCCTTGCGAATCGAACGCACGACCACTTCGCCCGTGTGTATGCCTACGCGGATCTGCAGCGAGAGGCCTTGTTCCAGCCGAAGCCGGTCGCTGTGCTTCCTCATCGTGTCCTGCATGCGCAGCGCCGCGTACAACGCCCGCTGGGGATGGTCCTCATGGGCAATAGGCGCGCCGAATAGTGCCAGGATCCCATCGCCCAGCGACTTGGCCACATAGCCCTCGTAATAATGCACGGCCTCCATCATCATCTCGATGACGGGGGTGATAAGGAGGTGGGCCTCCTCCGGGTCACGGTCGTGGATCAAAGCGGTCGAGCCGGCCATATCGGCAAACAGAACGGTGATAGTCTTGCGCTCACCGGCAGTCGCTCCGCGCGCTTCCAGAGCGGCTTGTTCGGCTCGGATGCGCTCGGCCAGGTGGAGCGGTGTGTAATGAACGGGGGCGGAAGACGATGCTTGTGTTGCGTCGCTGACGGGCATTCCGCATGCGGTGCAGAAGCGTGCCGTCGGACTTAGTGTGTGCCCACAGTGCCGGCAGACGCTTGTCAGCCGGGCGCCGCACTGCTCGCAAAAATTGGCTCCAACGGCATTCTCGAACCCGCAAATTGTGCAGCGCGCCATGGGGCCTCCCAGACTTCCTTCGGGCATTAGACGCCCCATTGCCTTTCGTCGCAAGATTGGCAAAGCGGAGCGGCATCGAATTCGTCAATGTCGTGCGTCACCAAGATACGAGGTACATAAGCACGGCTCAGTTCGGCGAGCGCTCGCACATAGTCGGTTGTTGCGATGACAGCACCGAAGCCGCTAGGTAGGACGCGGCAGCGACGGACGAGTCAGGTTTCGGGCGCAGTACGCACCGCCAATCAGTGTGCCGTTGGCTTCACCACAATGGGCTGTATCCACGACGTGCTAAGCGTGTGGGGGCGGCGCATGAAATGATTCTTCGCTACTGAACTGCGCAACTGGGTAGGCAAGGAGATCGGCTCCATCGCCGAGTTCAGGGACATCCGTTTGGCGACAACCCGCTCAAGAAGCGCTCTGGCAAGCGCTTGCGCTGCCAGCAATGTTGGTGCGCGTGCATCGGCTTGAGGGGCTTTGTCACGTTGAGGGGAAGAGATGCAATGGGCGCACGGTCACCCGTTCGCTCAGAAAACGCCAGACGGATTTTGGAGAACGCCGGCGATGAGACGCCCGATACCGTTCCCGTGTCATGGTCCTCACGTCTTCGAACGTCACAGTGACCGGGCGGAGGTGTGATGGTCTTCACGGCGTCGACGCACGCCTGCGGCGCGGCTGTGGCGTCCGTGGACCCGCAGCCCGCGCCAGGCCAAGCCGTTCCTTCAATCTCGGCACCRCAAAATCGATGAATGCCCGAAGCTTGAGCGGTATCTGGCCCTGGCCCGCGTATATCAGATTGACCGGCGCCGGTAACGGCTCGAAGGCTTCCAGCAGCATCTCGAGGCTGCCGGATTTCACCAGTTCTTCAATCTGGTACGACGCTACCCGTGCAATGCCGGCGGCCTCCACCGCGGCAACGACGGCAGCCTCCACCGAGTTCACCACAAGCCGGGACGGCACCTCGATCTTCAGTGGCCGGCCTTTCGAGAGAAATTCCCAGTTGCTGCCAACCGCATACCCTTCGTATGTCACGCAGTCGTGAGACAGAAGATCTTCAGGCCTTCCGGGTGCCCCACGCTGCTTCAGGTAGGCGGGGCTAGCGCATACCACTTCCCGAAGCAGGCCGATACGCGTGCCGATCAAGCTGCTGCTCGGTTGCTCTCCAATTCGCAGCACCAGATCCACCCGCTCGTCCAGCAGATTGACGATCCGGTCCGTCAATTGCACCCGCATGCGGACTTGCGGAAACGCACGCAGAAAGTCAACGATTATCGGCATGACGTGAATGCGGCCCATCACCGGAGGCACGCTGATCACGAGTTCGCCCTGCGGCGCATGATATTCGCCCGACGCCGTACGTTCGATTTCCGCGATCTCCTCCAGAACGCGCCGGCATGACGTCACATAGGCGCGCCCGGCTTCCGTCGGTGTCAGCTTGCGGGTACCGCGCACGAGTAACCGCACATTCAGGTGTGCCTCCAACTCCGACACGCGTCGGCTCACGGTCGCCAAAGGAATGCGAAGTTTTCGACTTGCGGCGGAAAGGCTTCCGGTGTCTATCGCCGCCAACAAAATGACCATCGCCTCGAGTCGATCCATGGCCTTCCACCGATGAAAGGGTAATTCCCAATTCTACCGGCTACTCAATGGACCCGGAGAGGCCTAGATTCTCTGTCTATCCGGCCGCGCCTTTGCATCCTTTGCGTCAACGTATCGGGCGCGCGACCACATGTTCCATGGACTGTTACCGGTCTTGCCCATCAGGAGCCAACCATGACGTTCGATACGCTGAAGGTGAACCGCGACGGAGCGGTTCTGTTCGTGGAAATATCCGCGCCGCCCATGAATCTGCTCGGACCCGGGCTCGTACGCGACCTGGTCACCCTGATCCGGGACGCCGAAGCCGATGACGGCACCAAGGTGCTCGTATTCAGCAGTGCCGACCCCGGCTATTTCATCTCCCACGTCGATGTGACGAAGGTTAAGGAGTATCGCGAGGAAGCCGCAAAGCTGACCGGTGAGCCATCGATCGCGTTGCTGTTCCGCCACCTCAGCTCCAGTCGGCTTGTCTCCATCGCACAGATCGAAGGGCGTGTGCGCGGCGCGGGCAGCGAATTCGTGCTGGCGTGCGACATGCGCTTTGCTGCGCGGGAAACCGCGGTGTTCAGCCAGATGGAAGCCGCGTTCGGATTGATTCCTGGCGGCGGTGCGGCCCAATCCCTCACCCGCCTGATGGGCCGCGGCCGGGCGCTCGAAGTGATGCTGAGCGCGTTGGACTACGATGCGGACACTGCGGAACGGTATGGATGGATCAACCGGGCGCTGCCCGCCGAGTCGCTCGGCGACTTCGTCGCATCGCTGGCGCGGCGCATTGCACGTTTTCCGGCGGCCGGGCACGTGATGGTCAAGGAGCGCGTCAATGCCATCGCGCTGGCTTCCGTCGAAGATTTTCGCCGCGATTCTGATCTCTTCGGGGAGAACGTGCGGTCCCTGCCAGCGCAACGCCGAATGGAAGCCGCCATGGCGCGCGGCTTCCAGACCCGCGAGGCGGAACTGGACCTCGCCCGGATGCTGGGCGAACTTGGCGAATGACAAGCAGGAGCGCATTGATGTTTCAGAAGCAAGACGTACGTTTCCCCGTCGAGGGTGGTATCGACCTGTCGGCATGGCTGTTTGTGCCGGAGCACCACACCGCGCCGCTGCCGGCCATCACCATGGCGCACGGCTTCGCGGGTACGAAATACCATGGCATCGAGTCGTTTGCCGAGGCCTTCGCAAAGGCCGGCTTTGTCGTACTGCTACACGATCACCGCAACTTTGGAGACAGTGGCGGCGCGCCAAGGCAAGACATCAATCCCTGGCAACAGATCGCTGATTGGCGCCGCGCAATCTCCTATCTGCAAGCGCGGCCGGAAGTCGACGAGAACCGCATCGGCATCTGGGGCACGAGCTTTGCCGGCGGGCATGCCATCGTGCTGGGCGCGACGGACCGGCGTCTGAAGGTGGTGGTGGCGCAAGCGCCCACCATCGACGGCCATGCCGCGGGTCTGCGGCGGATTCCGCCGGAGGCCGTCGCCGATCTCGAGGCCAGGTTCGCGGCCGACGAGCGGGCACAACTCAATGGCGAACCGCCGGCGATGCAGCAGATCGTCAGCAACGATTCCACCAGGCCGGCCGCCTACAGGGCAGCGGATGCCGTGAGCTTCTACCTTCGCCCGGTGCCGGACGGTGTCTGGGAAAACAGGATCACGCTGCGCTCAACGTGCTGGGCACGCATGTATTCGCCAGGAGACTTCATCGATCGCGTATCCCCGACCCCGCTGCTGATGCTGGTCGCCGAACGCGACCACATCGCCGTCACCGACCTGGCGCTCAAGGCGTACGAACTGGCACCGGAACCGAAGCGGATGGTCATGCTCAAGGGCGGCCACTTCGATCCCTACCTTGCGGAGCTTCCGAGCGCCTCGCGCGAGGCCGTCAACTGGTTCAGGATGAACCTCTGACGGCACGCACAGTTCGGTCGACGACCAGCCCCGCCTGGCGTCGCCCAGGCGAATCGCGCACGCCCATCGCGCACGTGCGTGATTCGCCTCGGGGCTGCCGGCCGAACGATGGCGCAATACATCGATCATCCCCTTGAGCACTGGAGATATCCCATGCCTGTATTTCACGCACACATCCCGAAAGGCCGGTTTTCACGCGAGCAGAAGATCGCAATTGGCAATGCACTGAATCGTTCGCTGGTCGTCGCGCTGGGCATTCCCGCTGGAGATCGGTTCATTGTGGTCAGCGAGCACGGCGACGACGAATTGTTCATCGATCCAACCTTTATGGAGATGGAGCGCTCGGCCGACGCGATGATCATCGAGGYCCAACTCGGCGCGCACCGGCCGGCTAGCGACAAGGCTGCACTGATGGCGGAAATCTGCCGCCAACTCGGTGACGCCGCGGAGATCTCTCCGGACGACATCTTCATTGCACTGATTCCGGTGCCGAATGAAAACTTCTCCTTTGGCCGAGGGGTCGCCCAGTTGGCAGGCATCGCGCCGCGGTGGTGAAGCCAACGCAAACACAGGAGTGTTGGCTGYCCGTCCAGGACATGCTCTGCGCATTCCACGTCATGGCATGAATTACGACCATATACGTCATGTACGACATGGCAAGCGCGAGGCCAGAAGGGGTCAACGGCGCAATCAGTCCCTAGCTGAAAACCCGGCTCTGCCGCATAGGGGCGCCCGGGAGCGACGGAAATTTGACACGAGATGATGGATTCTGAATGAAAACGTTTGATAACCCCGTCCCGGAAGCGAAACGGCTGACCCGTCGCGATTTTCTTGGCGTCTCCGCCGCGGCAGCAGGCTATGGCATCGGCCTGGCCGTGCTTGCCAGCGAGGCATCGGCCGCACAGGCGTCCGCTGGGACGGTCGGTGCCACAGATGCCATCCGCCCATACCGCGTATCCGTTCCGCAAGAGGCGCTGGTGGGTCTGCGCCGACGAATCGCCGCAACACGCTGGCCCACGCGCGAAACCGTCACGGATGAATCGCAGGGCGTTAGATTGGCGACCATGCAGCAACTCGCCCGCTACTGGGCGACCCAGCACGACTGGCGCAAAGTTGAAGCCCGGCTGAATGCCTTGCCGCAATTCATGACCACCATCGATGGCGTAGACATCCACTTCATCCACGTACGGTCGAAACACGCCAACGCGCTGCCCGTCATCATCACCCACGGTTGGCCCGGATCGGTGATCGAGCAGTTGAAGGTAATCGGCCCGCTTACGGATCCGACCGCCCATGGCGGCCAGGCAGCCGATGCGTTCGACGTCGTGATTCCGTCGATCCCCGGCTACGGGTTCTCCGGAAAGCCGACGACGACCGGCTGGGACCCGGTGCGCATCGCACACGCATGGACAGTGCTGATGCGCCGCCTCGGCTACAAGGAATTCGTGGCGCAGGGCGGCGACTGGGGCGACGCCGTGTCGGAGCAGTTGGCGCTGATCGCCCCGCCGGAGCTGCTCGGCATTCACGTCAATATGCCCGCGACCGTGCCCCCCGATGTATCAAGGGCGCTCAAGTATGGTGAGCCCGCGCCCACCGGCCTGTCCGCGGACGAGCAGCATGCATACGGGCAGTTGGACACCTTCTTCAAGCATGGCCTCGGGTACGCGATCGAGATGGCGAACCGCCCGCAAACGCTCTATGGCATCGAAGACTCTCCAATCGGCCTGGCTGGCTGGATCCTTGACCACGATGCTGCCAGTCTGTCGCTCATTGCACGGGTGTTCGATGGTCAAGCTGAGGGTCTCACGCGTGACGACATCCTCGACAACATTACGCTGTACTGGCTGACGAAAACCGCCATCTCTTCAGCGCGACTCTATTGGGAAAACAAGCTGGCGTTCTTCGATGTCAAGCACGTCACCATCCCGGTCGCCGTAAGCGTCTTCCCAGACGAAATCTATGCGGCGCCACGAAGCTGGGCCGAGCGAGCCTATTCAAAGCTCATTCACTACAACCGCCTCGAAAAGGGCGGTCATTTCGCGGCATGGGAACAGCCAAAGGCTTTCTCCGAGGAGTTGCGCGCGGGTTTCCGGCCCTTGCGTGCGGGAATCTCGGTGTAAAGCGGCCGTTTTCACGCCAAGTATTCCTTTGGACGACCAGCACTAGCCAACAAAGAAACTTTCCATGCCGACGATTCACTTGCACTACAAGACCACTTCGACGCCCGAGCGGTTCGTCGCCGGGCTTACGGACTTCGGGCCTGGTCGCTCGAGGCTCTTTGGCAACAGCACCGACGAATACCTGAAGGTGCATCACCGAGGCCCCTCTGAGGCAGACGTCACGGAGGGCTCGGGCGGCATCTGGGAACGCCTGCATTACAACTGGTCCAATCCCGATCGCGTCGTCATGACGACAATCGACTCCAACGTATGGGGAGGCCGGTCAGGCCATACCTATACGTTCACGCGTCTGCCTGACGGGACGACCGCGCTGGACGCAGTCGTGGTGCGGGAAGGCAAGAACATCAAAGGACGGGTGCTGGGGCTCGTGCTCGGAAGCATCGGCAGACATGTTTTGGGAAAAGCCTTTGCAAACAGCATCAGAGCCATTGAAGCCCGGAACGGCGTGGCAAGAGAGGAAAGCGCGTCGTGTGCCAGCTAGTCCTCAAGCGCGGGCGGCGATCCAGAGCAACGCGGAACTCCTGCGCGAGCTCGGCCATCGTCAGCGACTGGGGGCCGGTCAATTCGTAGATCTTGCCGATATGCGGCTCTGGGTTGGCCAGCACAGCAGCGGCGGCAGCCCCCACGTCGGCGGCGGCGATCGGAGAGTCTTGCCGTCGGCGAACGGCAGGCGGATGCCCTTGGCCGCCTGCAGCAGGAACATGCCGTCGAAGCAGCCACGTTGCATGGCAGGTTGCGGGCCTTGCCCGCCAGAGGAACACGAAAGAACAGAAGGGAAAATTGCAACTTGCAAGTGCGTCTGGGCGGTATATACTTTCATGTTGAAAGTAACTTGACGGCGTCCGCAAGAACGAGTCGCGCGGGCGGCGAAAGTGACCAAACTCGGCCTGGCCGCCAGCGTTGGCCGCGCGAGAGGGACCCGCAGGATGCTAAGTTTTTGCCAGGGAGAATGCGATGAATGCAAGAGATGTCGTGCTGTGCCAGCCCGTGCGGATCGCTGTTGGCGCCTACAACGGCTCCCATGGGCGATTCAGTGCTGCATGACAGCATGCTGTACGACGGACTGCACGACGCATTCTCCGGCGATTACTCGGGCTGGCATACCGAGGATCTTGCCGCTCGCTATGCGCTCAGCCGCGAGGCGCAGGATCGCTGGGCCGAACGTTGCAGCGGAATCTCGCGCTGGCACAGGCCAAGGGACGACGCGCCTGCTGCATGCCATGCGCGCGGATGACATCCGGCGCGGCATCGTCACGCTGTGCATCGGCGGCGGACAAGGGATTGCGCTGGGGCTCGAGGCGCTGGCCCGATCCGCCTTTGGGCGCCTCGCAACGGGTGCGCGCTGGTCCGTGAAAGCAGAGTAAAGAAATCTGGAGGAGCAAATATGAACATCCAATACATCGAGGATCTGGCGCCGGGCCAGAAATACGGTTCAGGGCGGCTGCCCGTCGAGCTGGWCAGGATCAAATCCTTCGCTGCCGAGTTCGACCCGCAGCCTTTCCATCTTGACGAAGCGGCCGCCCGCGACACGCTGTTCCGCGGCTTGGCCGCGAGTGGCTGGCACACGGCGGCGCTGACCATGCGGTTGCTGGTCGACGGCGAGCTCCGGCCCGCGGGCGGCATCATCGGGGCGGGCTTCGAGGAGCTGCGTTGGCCCAAACCGGTGCGGCCTGGAGATGCGTTGCATGTCGAGAGCGAGATCCTGGAGGTGCGGACGTCCAAGTCGCGTGCCGATCAAGGCATCGTGAAGGTGCGCATCACAACCTTCAACCAGCATGACGAACCAGTGCAGGCCGGCGTCGTCAATCTGGTCGTGCAGTGCCGTCCCGCCGGTAACGCGTAGACGGGGGCGCCATGAAGATATTGGTACTCGGTGCCGGCGCCATGGGAGGCTACTACGGCGCGCGACTGATCGAGGCGGGCGCGGACGTCACCATTCTGGTACGACCCGCCCGCTGGACAGTTCATCGACCTGGGAGGCCTCGATGATGCGGGATATTGCCCAGGGCGCCGCACGCATCAAAGCCGAGGCCATCGTCGGCGATCTGATCGCTCGTGCAGCCGATCGCGGGCGCGAACTCCCGTTGAGCCGCACGCCTATTGCCACCTGCAGGTCTATGAGAGTCAGTGCGCTGCGCAACAGACTGCCGGCTGATCGGGCCTCTCTCCACTGACAGACTTCACGACATGACCACATTTTCCTCTTTGCTGCAGCGCACGGAAGGCCGCGTGCTGGTGCTCACCATCAACAATCCCGGCAAGCGCAACGCCATCGCGGCCGATCTCTATGACAACATCCGCGCCGCGCTGGCCGCTGCTGCGGAAAATCCGGAGATTGGCGCGATCGTACTAACTGGCGCCGACAACTACTTCTGTGCAGGCGGCGACCTGGAACTGATCAGCAAGCGGCGGGAACTGACCTATGAGGAGCGCATCGAGCGCCTGGGGCACTTGCACGACGTGGTGTGCAAGCTGCGCGACTTTCCCAAGCCGATCGTGGCAGCGGTCGAAGGCGGCGCGGCGGGTGCGGGCTTCTCGCTGGCATTGGCCTGCGACCTGCTTGTGGCATCCGCCAGCGCAGCCTTCTCGATTGCCTATGTGAAGGTGGGGCTGACGCCGGATGGCGGCATTACGGGCCTGCTGGCGCAAAGCCTGTCGCGGCAGGTGCTGACGCAGCTGGCGTTGACCGGCGATCGCATCACGGCGGAGCAACTGCAGCACTTCGGGGTCGTCAACCAACTGGTTGAAGCGGGACAGGCCGGCGCGGCGGCGATCGCGCTGGCGGACAGGCTTGCGCAAGGGCCACAGCAGGCCATGGCATCGATCAAGACGCTGTGCCGGCATGCCCATGAGCGCACGCTCGACGATCAGCTGGAAGCCGAACGGATCGCGATGGCCGTGGCCCAGGGCGGCGCCGAAGCCGCCGAAGGCATTGCTGCATTTCTTGGGAAGCGGCCCGCCGATTTTGCCAGCCTGCGCCGCGGCGATGCGGCGTAGCCGTGCCACCGCTGGCTGACCGCATTGCTACCGGGGCCTCCACCAGGCCCCAACCAGGCCCCAACTAGGCCTTATTGCCCCGCAAGCTTCAGGCTTTTGGCAATGCGGGTCAGTTTGGCGTGTTCGCTGTTCAGGAAGGCTTGCGCCTGGGCCATGGTCATTGGCTCAATCGCGCGCTGAAGGTTGACAGTGCGGCGGGTACGGTTCTCGGGGCTCGCCACCCAAGCATTCATGGCCTCCACCACGCGTGCCGTCACAGCGTCTGTTGTCTCCGGCGCGGCCAGCACGCCTGCCCACTGGCTGTATTCGAAATCGGCCAGGGCCTTGTTTTCAGCCAGCGCGGGCACATCGGGCAATGACGGATGCCGGGCCTTGCTGGCGACCCCGATCGGCTTGAAGCGGCCGGCCTTGATCATGCCGTAAGTCGGACCCCCCATGGGAATGAAGGTCAGGTCTACCTGTGAACCGGCGATGTCGCTGCTGACCGGCGCCGCGCCTTTGTATGGCACCTCCAGGAAGCGCACGCCGGTGCGGGCCTGGAAGTCGGCGCCGACCAGGTGGGGCGCCGAGCCGGGGCCCCAGTGTGCCAGCGACAGGGGACGGTTCTTCGGGTTCTTCGCGTAGACAATGACCTCGTCGACGTTCTTGAACGACAACGAGGGATTCGAGACCAGGATGAAATCCGAGATCCCGCTTAAGCCCGCCAGCCTGAACTTCTCCGGCGAATACCTAGCCGACGCAATGGTGAGCGGCGCGACCAGGAAGTCAATGCCGGTCGTGCCCAGCAACGTGTAGCCATCGCTGGCGCTGCGCAGTACGTTCATCGCGCAGATCGAGCCGCTTGCGCCCGGAAGGTTGTCGGCAATGACGCTCTGGCCCAGGCTCCGCTTCATCACGACGGCTGCTGCGCGAATCGATTCGTCCGCCGGACCTCCAGCGGGAAATGCGACCTTGACGACAATCGGCTTGCTCGGAAAGGGCGCTTGCGCTCGCAGCCAGGATGGGGCAAGCAGCGCCGGCGCGGCGCCGCAGGCAGCCTGCAGCAGGCGCCGGCGCGAAAGCTGGATTGTCATAGTTGTCTCCTTGATGGATTCGGCGAGCCGGCATGCCGGGCACGAGGCGCTGCCGGCATGCCACTCGCACTGCCTCTGGCGAGGCCCTGTTTTATAGGAATGGGCTACTCGTACACCACCGCGTACTTGATCGTCAGCGTCGTGAACGCTTTGCCGATGGTGGCTACCGCGACCTCCCTTTCTTCGTGGCCCAGGGTGGCGGGCAGCACCAGCGTGGACAAGATGCCCTGGTCCCCGCGATCCTCGATGCGGATATCGACAAGCGGAACTGGTGTGTCCGCCTTGACCTCGGCAAGCATCTGCCGCTGCGCTCGCAGTACCGCGTCAGTGCGCAGTGTGTTCTTCTGGATCTTGCCGACAGCAGTCTTTGGGACGGCATCGACCACGTAGAACTGCTTGGGCACGGCGGCGCGCTCCGGGATCACCTCATAGGCGTAGTGCTTGATGCGGCCGATCGGGAAGGTGCTGCCCGGCTTGAGCGCGATATACGCGACCGGCAGTTCGCCGGCATGCGCGTCCGGCAGGCCGACGGCGGCGGCATCGAATACCTCGGGGTGCCGATACAACGCTTCTTCGATCATGCGCGGATCGATATTGTTGCCGCCGCGGATGATCAGGTCCTTGGCCCGGCCGGTCAGCCAGAAGTAGCCATCCTCGTCCACATAGCCCAGGTCACCGGTATTGAACCAGCCGCCCTCGAACCAGATGCTCTGGTTCTGCTCCGGGTTCAGGTAGCCGGCGAAGATGTTGGGTCCGCGCACCACCACAATGCCAGGCTCGCCCGGTTCGCACTCGCGCTGGATCCGTCCACCGGCAGCCTTGACGACCCTCATCTCCTGGTAGGCCATGGGAAGGCCGATGGAGCCGATGCGCCGCTCGCCATAGCGCGGGTTGGTTGCGCTCAGCGCTGTGCCTTCGGTCAGACCATAGCCTTCGAAGATCATCGCCCCGGTCTTCTGCTCGAACGCCTCGGCGACGGCCACCGACAGCGGCGCCGTACCGCAGCTCGCCGCCTTGAGAGAGCTGATGTCAGCGTCGCCGATCGGAATGTTCAGGGCCATGTTCACCACGCTCGGCACCATGCCCAGCGCGGTGACCCCGAAGTGATCGACGATCTGCCAGAGATTGCGGATGACGGAAGGATCGCGCCAACCGCTGGACGTCAGCAGCACGACCGATGCGCCACGGGCGAGCGGCATCAGGCAATTGGTGAGCACGCCCGTAACATGGAACATCGGCACGCCGCAGACGCGCACGTCGTCTGGCTGGACGTCGATCTGCATCGCGCTTACCCAGGCCATCGCCACCTCGTTGCCATGGGTGTGGAGCGCAAGCTTGGGCGTGCCGGTGGTGCCACCGGTATGGAACATCGAGGCGGTATCCTGCGGCGAGAAGACCCGCTTGCTGTCGAGCGCATCGCCCTGGAAGCGGGAGATCTCGGTGTCGAGATCGACAATCCCTTCCTCGCTCGCCGTGCCCCCGCCGGCCTTGATCCAGTGCCGTACGTCGGGCAGATCGCGCCGCACCAACATGGCCTTGTTCCAGGCCTCAATATCCGCGTCGGGACCATAGGCGATCACCGCCTTAGCGCCAGCATTGCGCAGCAGTGCCGCGATAATCTCCGGCTCCAGCATCCAGTTGACCGGGCAGGCAATGCCCGTCGCCTCGCTGCCCCAGAGCGCGTGCTGYGACTCCGGTGTCACCGGCATCAGCACCCCGATGACATCATCGGGGCCCAGGCCCAGCGAGTGCAGCAGGTTGGCGGTCTGCGTGATGCGCCCGAACAGCTGCGCATGGGTAATGGAGATTGCCTTGCCCAGCTCGTCTCCGGAGGCGAAGTAGTGCAGGGCGGGAGCTTCCGGCGCACGGTCGCGCGCCAGGCGCAGCAACTCGTAGGTGCTGTGAGGCAGCTGACGGTCGGCAAGGGGCGTCTGCTCGAAATGCCTGATATCGGCGAGCGACGTCACTTGCAGACGCGGCTGGTAGGGATCGACCTGACCAGGGCTGGCCTGCATTCGTGTGTTGAACTGGGTCATGGTCAGGTTCCCTGGTAGACTGGACGGCGCTTGTTCAGGAACGCCTCGCCGCCTTCGTGCATATCGTCAGTGCTGAACAGCGTGGCAAAGGCAAGCTGCTCCAGCATCAGCGCCGTTTCGAGATTCGCGTCCTGGCCGTTGTTGATCATCAGCTTGGCCATGGCAATGGAGTGCGGCGATTTCTCGGCGATGCGTTGCACATAGGTCTTCGCTTCCTCCAGCACCTGGCTGGCGGGCACCACCTTGTTGACGAGTCCGATGCGGTAAGCCTCGTCCGCCTTGATGATTTCGCCGGTAAAGATCATTTCCTTGGCGCGTGTTGCCCCGACCAGCCGGGTCAGCCGTTGGGTGCCGCCACGCCCCGGAATCAGGCCTACGTTCGTTTCGGTCTGGCCGAGCAGGGCATTGTCCGCGGCCACGCGCAGGTCGCACGCCATGGCCAGCTCCAGGCCGCCCCCAAAGCACGGTCCTGCAATGGCTGCGATCACGGGGATGGTGCTGTGGTGAATCAGCGCCCACAGGTCGGGCGCACCGCTGGTCGGGACGAAGGCCTCGATCGGGCGGCGTGCGAGCATCTCGGGAATGTCGCCCCCGGCGACGAACGCCTTGGTACCGCCCCAGAGGACGATGCCGCGAACGGTCCGGTCGGCCATCAGCGAGGACAGCGCCGCGTATAGGTCAGTGCGAAGTGTTGTGTTGAGGGCGTTGTACTTCTCCAGCCGATTCATGGTGACGACGGCACAGGGGCCGTCCCGGTCCACGAAGACGGTTTCGTACTCGGTGATATTGCTCATCTGGTGTCTCCTGTTTTTTGGGGTTCGTTCAGTGAATGAACTCGAAGAGCCCGGCTGCGCCCATGCCGCCGGCTGCGCACATGGTCACGACGCCATACTTGGCCTTGCGGCGACGCCCTTCGAGCAGGATATGGCCGACCTGGCGTGCGCCAGTCATGCCATACGGATGACCGATGGCGATGGCGCCGCCGTTGACGTTGACGCGCTCCAGCGGCAAGCCCAGTTGGTCGATGCAATACAGCGCCTGGCAACCGAACGCCTCGTTGAGTTCCCACAGGTCGATGTCGTCGATGGAGAGCTCGTTGCGCTCCAGCAGGCGCGGGACCGCACGGACCGGGCCGACACCCATTTCGTCCGGCTCGACGCCCGCGGTGGCCAGGCTCACGAAATACCCCAGGGGTTCGAGGCCGCGCCGTTCCGCTTCGCGCTCAGACATCACGACCAGCGCCGCGGCGCCGTCCGACAACTGGCTGGAATTTCCGGCCGTGACCTGGTAACCCTCGCCCTTCACGGCGGGCAGCACGCGCAGCTTTTCCAGCGTGGTGTCGGCGCGGGCACCTTCGTCAGCCTCGAGCAGGAAATCCACCATGGAGGTCTCGCCGGTCTCCTTGTTTGTCACTGACTTGATTGATGCGAGGGAAACAATCTCTTCAGCGAAACGGCCTGCCTTCTGTGCTTCGACGGTCAACTGCTGGCTACGCACCGAGAACTCGTCGGCGCGCTCTCGCGACATGCCATAGCGCTTGGCTAGGATCTCCGCGGTATCGATCATGTGTAGATAGACATCGGGGCGATTCTGTGCGAGCCAGGCCTCTTGCTGGGCGACCTTGAGCGTGACCGGCTGCGACAGGCTGATGGACTCGACGCCGCCCGCCACCATCACCGRCACCTTGTCGATCAAGACGCGCTGCGCGGCAAAGGCGACCGCCTGCAGGCCGGACGCACAGAAGCGAGTCAGCGTGGTGCCGCTCACGGACACGGGCAGTCCAGCGCGGATGCCGCCTGCGCGGGCAACGTTGCCACCGGTGGCGGCGATGGGTTGGCCGCAGCCAAAGATGATGTCTTCGACTTCCCCGCCGTCGATTCCCGCGCGCTCGACGGCATGGTGGATGACGTGGCCTGCCATGGTCGCCCCATGGGTCATGTTGAATGCGCCTCGGCTGGCTTTGCCGATCGGGGTGCGGGCATACGAAACGATTACTGCGCGAGACATGGATTCTCCTTTGGTGTGGATGGATGCAGACACCCTCAGTCTGCCAGGTCAAATATAGACGGTGGATACATTAAACGGTGCATCATTCATTGGAACGAACGAACAGACGGCAGCGATGAACGTTTCAGGTACCTTGCCGCGCCGCTTTGTCCAAAATTCTCTTTGCGCCCGCTCAGTGTATCCACTGTCTACATCGTAGGCGGGCGAACTTGGCAACGTCAAGAATTCGTGAGCATTGTTCGGGTTTACCTGCCTCCCCATCTCTTGACGGTCCCCAACACGCTCTCTAGGATATAGACACTGACTATATTGACGTTGGGCCGAAAGGGGCGATACAAAACGGAGGGGTAGAAATTGGAATTCACTGGTGAAACAGTCATCAAGGCGTCCAGGGAAGAGGTCTGGAAGCGGTTGAATGATCCGGCTACGTTCCAGCAATGCTTGCCGGGATGCGAGCAATACCTGCAGGGCGATGACGGCGGCTATGACGCGGTAATCGTCGCCGCTGTCGGGCCGATCAAGGCGCGTTTCAAGGGCACGGCCCGCTTCTCCGACCACAGGGAGGGCATTGGTTATCACATCGAGGGCAGCGGCAGTGGTGGCATCGCGGGCTTCGGCAAGCTGGGCGCCGACGTCCGGCTGGAAGTCGTCGAAGGCGGCACGGCCCTGCATTACGTTGCCGCAGCGCAGATGGGAGGGAAACTGGCACAGATCGGATCCCGCCTGGTCGGCGCCGTGGCGAACAAGTTCCTAGCGGAGTTCTTTTCCCGCTTTGAAAAGCTGGTGAGTCTTGAGGAAGGTGGGGGCAGCTCCCTTGCGTCGTCCCCTGACTAGGCTCGGCCGGCCAGGGACGATCAGCTCTTTTTTTTCTTCCATAGTATGATAATCATAATACTATGACTGTGAAGCCCGGCGCTGATGCCGGCGGGGCAAACGGAGACACAGAGGCGACAGTGAAAATAGAGAACACTATCAATGGCGTGAGCGGCACAACAGAGATCGAGCCGAGGCGGCTCCTGGTGCATTTGCTGCGGGACCAGAAACGCCTGACCGGCGTCCACATCGGTTGTGACACCTCGCAGTGCGGCGCCTGCACGGTGCTGATCGACGGAACGACCGCGAAGTCGTGCACCGTACTTGCTGCCCAGACCGATGGCTGCGAGCTCCATACTATCGAAGGGATGGACAACGATCACACGACGACCGTCCTGAAGGAAGCCTTCAACGAGCTGCATGGTCTCCAGTGTGGATTCTGTACCCCGGGAATGCTGCTTGCGGCACGCGCGCTCCTTGCACATCAGGCAGCGCCTTCCGAACACGAAGTCAGGGAAGCGCTGCACGGCAACCTGTGCCGCTGCACCGGGTACCAAAACATTGTCGACGCAGTGCTGCTCGCCGCGACGAGGCTGCAGTCCGCTTCCCGTGAGGAGGATTGAGATGAGCGAAGCACAGAACGGTAGTGCGACCAAGTACATCGGCAAGTCCGTCAGGCGCCGTGAAGACAAGCGGTTGATGAGCGGTCGGGGCAAGTTCACCGATGACCATCAGTTCCCGGGAATGGTCTTCGCGGCCTTCGTCAGGTCGCCCTTTGCTCACGCCAACGTACGCGGCATCGATACGGCGGACGCGCGGGCACTGCCTGGCGTGATCGGCGTACTGACCTACGCCGACCTCCGGGGCAAGGTCGGCGACATCCGGCCGAACTGGGTCGTGGGCAACTCGAAGGTGCCGCCGCATCCTCCCCTTGCCGCCGACCGCGTGCGATACGCCGGAGAGGCCGTGGCGTTGGTGGTGGCACAGACGCGCGAGATCGCGGCGGATGCCGCCGAGCTTGTCACGGTCGACTACGAGGAGCTTCCGACAGTCGTCGACGCGGAAGCTGCGCTGACTGCGTCGGCGCCCCAGCTCCACGACAATGTCCCCGGCAATCGCATTGGCGTCTTCCGGCAAAAGGGTGGCAACTACGAGGAGGCGGTGAAGCAAGCTGACCGGGTCGTGTCGATCCGGCTGGTCAACCAGCGGCTGATACCCAGTCCCCTTGAGCCTCGGGCCCTTTGTGCGAACTTCGATCCCATTGAAGAGCGCCTGACGTTTATCGTCCCCACGCAGGTCCCGCATATGTCGCGGCGTTGGCTGGCGGAAACGCTCAGGTGGCCGGAACACCGGATCCGGCTGGTGGCGCCGGATATCGGCGGCGGCTTCGGCGCGAAAATGCACTTCTATGCGGAAGAGGTGCTGGTGGCGTTCGCATCCCGGCACTTCGGCCTTCCGGTCAGCTGGACCGAGACGCGCAGCGAGAACCATGTTGCGACCACGCACGGCCGTGCGCATACGGAATACGTGGAAGCACCTGTCACCAGGGACGGCAAGGTGCTGGGAATCAGGTTGCGATCGTTCGCCAATCTCGGCGCCTATCTCTCCAATATGGCGACCGGCATCCCTACCATCAACACGGCCAACTACATCACGGGAAACTACCAGATATCGTCGGTCGACACGGAGGTCCATCTGGTGACGACCAACACCACGCCGGTCGACGCTTATCGGGGCGCCGGACGGCCGGAAGCCGCCTATATCATCGAGCGGCTGATGGATGCGGTGGCCGGGGAACTCGACATCGATCCGGTCGAACTGCGACGCCGCAACCTGGTGCGGGCGGATCAGTTCCCTTACCAGCCACACGACGGCGCGCGCGGCAAATGGGACTCCGGCGACTACGAGGCCTGCCTGACCAAGGCGACCAAGCTGATCGGCTACCAGCGTTGGYGGGAAGAGCAAGCGACGCTGCGTAAGCAGGGTAAATACATCGGCATCGGGGTGATCTGCTATCTCGAGCTCGTAGGAATGGGCATTTCGCCGATGCTGGAGAAGGTCGGCTTCGACCGGGGCGGCTGGGAGAGCGCGCATGTCCGCGTGCATTCCGATGGCAAGGTCACGCTTTTCAGCGGATCGATGCCGCAAGGCCACGGCCACGCCACGAGCTTTGCGCAGATCGTCGCGGAGGTCCTGCAACTGCCGATGGACGATATCGATGTCGTTCAGGGCGACACCGACCGCGTGCTGGCGGGCCATGGCACCTTCAATTCGCGGTCAATGCCCGTAGGGGGAAGCGCTGCCTATATGGCGGCGAGCAAAATCCTGGCAAAAGCACGCCGGATTGCCGGTCTCATGCTGGAGGTTCCTGAAGAGGAGGTTCACTATGCGGATGGCCAGTTCACAAGCGCAGCCAACCCCACCGTTATTCCCTTTGCGCGGGTCGCAAGAATGGCATATCTTGCGCACAAGCTGCCGAGGGACGTTGAAGCCGGCCTGGATGAACGCGTTTTCTATGAGCCGGCCGCCCTGGGAGCGCCGAACGGTTGCCATGCAGTTGTCGTGGAGGTCGATGCGGAGACCGGCACGGTGACGATTCTCGACTATGTGGCGGTGGATGACGTTGGCGTCATGATCAATCCCATGCTCTGCCACGGCCAGATGCACGGCGGGATCGCGCAAGGCATCGGCCAGGCCTTGTTCGAAGAGGCCAAATATGACGAGGCCGGGCAACTGCTTTCGGGTTCGCTGCTCGACTATGGATTCCCGCGCATCGAGCAGATACCTCGCATGCGCACCGGTTTCCACGTTTCTCCGGCGCCGTCCAACCCGCTGGGCGCGAAGGGGATCGGTGAGGCCGGTTGCGTAGGGGCGCCGCCCGCGATCGTCGCGGCGGTATGCGATGCATTGAAGCCATTCGGCATATCCCATCTCGATATGCCCCTAACGCCGCCAAAGATCTGGCGTGCGATTCACGAGACGAGCCGGAGTGCGACATGATTCCCTACGAAGTCGAGTACCTCAGGGTGGGCAGTGTGCAACAGGCGATCTCCGTGCTGGCGCAGAACCCCGACGCCAAGATCCTTGCCGGCGGCCATACGCTGCTGCCGATGATGAAACTGAGACTGGCCAGGCCGGCCTTACTGGTCGATATCGGCCGCCTGCCTGAACTCCGTGGCATCGCGGTACATCAGGATGGCATCTCGATCGGCAGCGCGACGACGCACGCCGAACTGGAAGCGAGCTCGGAACTTAAGCAGCTGGCACCGCTGTTTCCGCTCGCCGCGAGCGTGATTGCCGATCCGACGGTCAGGAACCGCGGGACGATCGGCGGAGCGCTCGTGCACGCCGACCCTTCGGCCGACTGGCCGGCTGTAGTGCTTGCGGCCGGAGCCGAGATGGAGATAGCGGGCGCACAAGGCACGAGGCGCATCCCCGCGCATGAGTTCTTTGTCGACTTCATGTCTTCGGTCGTGCAGCCAGACGAAGTCCTGACGCGTATCCATGTGTTATTGCCGGCCGCAACGCGGGTCGCATACCGCAAGTTCAGGCATCCTTCGTCAGGTTACGCGGTGGCCGCTGCAGCGGTCGCGATCGGCGTGGTCAACGATAGCTACGCCTGGGGGCGGATCGGTATCACCGGCGTCGCCGACACGGCATTCCGCGCAACGGCGGCGGAGACATTGCTGGAAGGCAASTTCACCGACATTAGGGATAAGGCCGACGCCATCGTCGAGGCGGCATTCGCCAACGTGACCCCGCTGGAAGACAACTTTGCGGATGGCCCATACCGGCTTCAGCTGGGCAGGGTCATGCTGAAGCGGGCGCTTCTCGAAGCCCTCGAACCACGGGGCTGAAGTGTTGCAACGCCGGGAGGGCTACGACTGCACGGCGCTGCGTGGCCTTGCCCTTGGCTTGCTTGCGGCCGTATCCGAAGCGACTGCCGCCGCCTTCTTCTTCCCTGCCGCCAGCAGACCGGTCAGCACGAACTGCTGGACGCTCTGCCGCCATTGCGCGAGCGCGACTTTCGGACGTGGGCTCGGTCCGGTCGGCTTGGCACTGAAGAACATGCTGACGCCGTGCATGGCCGACCATGCGGAGCGCACCATCATGTCATCGAACTGCTCAGCCAGGTGGTTCTCCCGGAAGTAGTCCTGGACCGCGCCGGACAAGAGCTGGTAAGACGCATTGCCTGCTTCGAGCAGCTCGGGATACTTTTCCTTATCTTCGATCTGCGGCCCGAACATCAGGTAGAAGAGGGCCGGATTCCTGACGGCGAACTCGATGTAGCCGTCCATGACGGTGAGCAGCCGCGCCTCGGCAGTCATCTCAGGCGACAGCCGGGCCCGGCGCACGGCAACCAGTTCACGGAATCCTTCGGCGGCGATGGCGGCCAGCAGGCCCTCCTTGTCGGCAAACTGGTTGCGCGGCGCGCCGTGGGAAACCCCCGCGAGCTTGGCCGCGGAGCGCAGCGTCAGTCCGTGGACGCCCTTGTCGGCCAGGATCTCCCTGCCGCAGCGGATCATTTCTTCCCGCAGATTGCCATGGTGATAGCTTTGGCGAGCCGGGCGAGCCGGGCGGGTTGGGCGGGTCGTGGAAGTGGTCATCAGTGCGGTTCGCGGTGTCGTCAGGCCTCCATATTAGCGCCAACCCATCCCAGTCCCCTGACTCGCCGCGGCGCGTGCAACGGACGCGACGCATTTCGCCTTGGCTTGGCCGCAGGCCGCTGCGCTACAGCGATGACTGGAGAGCGTCCACGATCTCCGCGGACAGCGCTTCCGAGCGGACGGCGCGGGCCAGCACGAGGCCGCCAACCATCGAAGCGAGCGTGACGATCGCATCCTTGCGCGAAGCCTCATCATCCCCCCCCGCGACCAGTTCGATCAGCGACGCGACCCGCGCCTCGAAGCGCAGCCGCGTCTTGGCGTCAAGGCGGGAAACATCCGTGCCGAGCGCCGCGATCGCGCAACCCGATCCAGGGTTGTCGCGGTGCTTCTTGTTTACATAGGCGCGAACGATGGCGCCCTTGCGCTCAGGGGGCGGCGCGGCTCGCGCTGCCTGATCGAGCAACCCCATGGTCTGGTCGAAGGCGGCATCGATTGCCTCGGCAATCAAGGCGTCCTTCGACTCGAAGTGAGCGTAGAAGCCGCCGTGCGTCATACCGGCGCTCTTCATCAACTGCGCCACGCCGATGCCATTGACACCGTGCTTGCGGAATTGCGTCGAAGCCGCCTTGACGATGTGCTTGTGGGTTTCGGCTTTTTGGTCGTGTGAATAACGCATGGTCAGGGTGGGAAGAGTTCAAGAGCCTATTTGCCTCTGCAATATATAGCATTATGATTATCATGGCATCCAATTCTTTCTGGATGTCAACGCGCAGTGACGCGTATCCCGCACTCCCAATCTTGCCCTTAGGGATAGCATCGAGGGGAGGGTGGCGTGATCTTCCTTGACCCTGCCGGTTACCCTGTCTAGCATGTAGACAGCGGATACATTAGTGGTCGAGATAGAGGGATCGTCATGGAACTGCGGCATGGACATGGCGGCATCTTCTTGCGATATCGCTGTTTCTTCGCTTCGCGATATGACGATCATCATTTTGCGGGACCCGGGTGCCACTTCCCGCCGGCGCGGGCCTGTCGAGGGCGCTGATTCGGATTGGCCAAGGTAGTGCACAGGAGGAGGAATGGACGGCACACGACAGAAAAGGCTCAGATAACGATATGGAGGTATTCGCATGAAAACGCAGCAAGGAGGGAAGAAAGCCAGCAGCTTTTCTCGCGGCAGACTGCACCTGCATCCCGCAACACTGCCTGCATCAACCCAACAACAACGAAGGAGATCCCGCATGGCTGTCCGTCACACCGCATCCCGTTCCACCACCCTCATTGCTCTCGCCAGCGTCGCACTCGCCGCCGGCCTGCTCTGCAACGCCGCGCTGGCGCAGACCGCGCCGGCCCCTGCCAGCGCCGACACCCTGCACGTACAGATCGAAACGCGCGCCAAGGCCGTCGAAACCCAGCTCATCGCCTGGCGCCGCGACATCCACCAGCATCCGGAACTCGGCAACTACGAGACCCGCACCGCGGAGCTTGTCGCCGACCACCTGCGCAAGCTGGGCATGGAAGTGGAGACGGGCGTAGCCAAGACCGGTGTGGTGGGCGTGCTCAAGGGCGGCAAGCCTGGCCCGGTGGTGGCGCTGCGCGCCGACATGGATGCACTGCCGATCAAGGAACGGGGCGATGTGTCGTTCGCGTCCAAGGCCAAGGGTCTGTACTTGGGCAAGGAAGTCGACGTGATGCACGCCTGCGGCCATGACACCCACGTGGCGATACTGATGGCGGCAGCCGAGGTGCTCGCCGGCATGAAGGATCAGCTCCCGGGCACGGTCAAATTCATCTTCCAGCCGGCCGAGGAAAGTCCGGCAGACTTCGAACCCAACGGCTCCAATATGTGGGGCGCCAAGCAAATGGTGTCCGAAGGCGTGCTGGATAACCCGAAGGTCGATGCCATCTTCGGCCTGCACGTTACCAGCGGCATGGAATCCGGCAAGCTCGGCTGGCGCAGCGGTGCGTCGATGGCGGCGGCCGACCAGTTCTGGATCGACGTCAAGGGCCGTCAGGCGCACGGTGGGCGTCCGTGGGGCGGAATCGACCCGATCGTGGTGGCGTCGCAGATCGTGATGGGCCTGCAGACCATCCAGAGCCGCCAGGTCGATGCCATGCTGGAGCCGTCGGTGATCACCGTGGGTACCATCCACGGCGGCAACCGCATGAATATCGTGCCGGAGAAGGTCGAGATGATGGGCACCATCCGCACCTATGACGAAGGCATGAAGAAAGACATCCATGCCCGCATGAAGCGCACCACCGAGGCCATGGCAACCAGCGCTGGCGCCGAGGCCAACTTCCGCGTGGTGGAGCTGTACAACGCCACCATCAACCAGCCGGCCCTCACCGAGAAGATGGCGGCCACTTTGCAGCGGGTGGCTGGCGAAGGCAATTGGATGATCGCGCCCAAGCGGAGCGAATCGGAGGACTTCTCGTTCTACCAGGAGAAGGTGCCGGGGCTGTTCTTCTACCTCGGCGTGACGCCCAAGGGCCAGGATGTGAGCAAGGCGGCCTCCAACCACTCACCCGAGTTCCATGTGGATGAGCCGGCCCTGATCAACGGCGTGCGCGCGCTGTCCAACCTGACGGTAGACTACATGCTGATGGCGCAACGCTGAGCGCCCGGGGCCGTGCGCTGCAAGGCGGTCGTGGCGGCTACAACGGCGGTTCTTCCGCGTTGCCGCCCTCTTGGAGCCACCCCTCTCAAGGTGATTAAACGACACGTCCAGTCTTGATGACACGGGCGGTAGAAACATGCCGCAGTGCTACGCATCCGGCCATATAGCCTTTCTTCTTCGGTGCTTTCGGTCCCCGCGTATGTTTGCGCATCGCGCGGGGATCAACGTGCGCCGCGATCTTGATCAACTCGCGACCGACCTGAGCTGGGGTGAGGAGGTCATACGCCTGCCACACCTCGGGCGGCACCGCGATCATCATGCCAGCAAAAGTTGCCCGGATTTCGCTGGCTAGGTAATACGGTGAGAGCTCGATGTCGCTGGTATCCAGTTCATGCCGGATTCTCACCGCACTCGCAATCACGCTCAGTACGTTATACGCGAGCGCCGCCACGCCGAAGGCCAGCAGCGCCGCGCGCGGTTGGCTCAACGAGTGAATCTCACTAGTAAGAAGCGCTAAACAGCATGAGGCATCGGATCCACTTGACAGCCGAGATCGGCGAGGCGTTTGAGCAGGCGACGGGTGGTCTTGTCGACATGATGGCGGTCGAAGTAACGGAACCAAGGCGGCGTACTCAACGCCATCGTGGAGCATATGGTAGGCCGCGGTGAGCATGGAGGCACTGAACGTTGTGGAGGATGACCATGTTGGCGACCAGTTGGTTGTACTTGATCACCTTGCGCTGTTCGTGCCGCAGATTTTCGGCGATGATCCCGTCGCCACCAAACATCAACCACTGCGCGAAGTCATTGAACTGCTCACTCTTGTTCGTCGTGGCATGAATGGTACGCCGGAGCTCCGGCTCGTTCAGGTACTTCAGCAAGAACAGCGTGCGGATGACGCGGCCCAGTTCCCGGAACGCAAAGCCGTCGGCGAGCGCGTGAGCGCGGGGCAAACCATGATCGTGATCGAGAGTATGAAAATGCAACTCACCGCTGGAAGCGGCCGGCGATGGCATGGTCGCGGAAATTCCCTGTGCAAAGGGTGACTTGTTCGACCGGACGCGTTGCTGGTGCGGCTCGAAGCAGGGAAGGAGTAAGCATGCGCCGCATCGAATCCCGTATCAACACGCGTTCAGAGAGTTTCCAGGCCAACCGTGCGCACAACCTGCGCGTGCGCGCGGAATTCCTGGGGATGATGCAGGACGTCCGCCATCACCGGCCGGAGCGCGACATCAAGCGCCTACGCGACCAGGGCAAGCTGCTGGTGCGCGAGCGCTTGGACTTGCTGCTGGATCCCGGCACCCCGTTCCTGGAGTTGTCACCGCTCGCTGCCAATCATGCCAAGTATGACGCGCACATCAAGGGCACCGGCGTGGTCTCCGGCATCGGCGTGGTCAACGGCCGCGAAGTCATGGTGCTGGCCAACGACAGCACCATCAAGGGTGGTGCTGTCTATCTGCTCGGCGCAAAAAAATCCATCCGCGCGCTCAAGATCGCACTGGATGGCCCGCCGCTGGTAAAGGCCGCCACCGGCGAATACATCAGCGCGGCCGAACTGGGCGGCGCGGATGTGCACACGCGCATCTCGGGTACGGCCGACTACGCCGTTGACTCAGAAACCGCATCGCGCTGGCACGCGAAATCAGAGGAGCTATAAGGGATCATTCCCGACGACATCAAGAAGCAGTTCGACATGCGTGAGGTGATCGCGCGCCTGGTCGACGGAAGTTTGTTCCATGAATACAAGCCCGACTACGGCACCACGCTGGTATGCGGCTACGCTTATCTGTGGGGCTACAAGATTGGCATCCTCGCCAACAATGGCGTGCTGTTCAGCTAGGCTGCGCAGAAGGCCACCAGCTTCATGCAACCGTGCGACCGCGACGCTACTCAAGCAAGCTAGGAGGGATCTTGACGGGCTCACTAGATCCTTCAGATCGAGCATGGCATGGGGACTCGCCGGCCATTCCGGTGCCGGCGACTTTTGCKGGGGTAAGCGGGTGACGCCCGATCGTACTCCAACGCTGGCGCACACCGACACTCGGGCAAACCTTGGTGCCCTGCCGCGTCTGCGTCCCGACAGCGTCGGGAATTGCATCCCGCGCCACCTCGAGCACCGCGCCTCACAGGGCGGCATTGTCCAAGTTTGCAGAACCCTGCGTACAACCCGTGACGGCTGCCCAATCGGTATCTGCCGTCATAAGCTGTTGCACAGGAGCGGCTATGCGCTGTTTCTACATGCCTATTTCAAACTGGAGAGGACAATGTTAATGCTCAAGGGATTTCATCATCTGACCCTCGGCGTGAGGCACGCACAGGAGGATGTGGACTTCTACGTCAAGCTGCTCGGGCAGAGCCTCGTGAAGAAGACCGTGCTTCTCGACGGCGAGGATCCCATCTACCACCTTTACTATGGCAACGCGAATGGCGATCCAGGGACCCTTGTGACGTCGTTCCCGTTCCGGCAGCGGGGCGTCATGGCGCGTCCGGGATCGGGCCAGGTGCGGGTCATCAACTACTCGGTTCCCAAGGGCTCGCTCGAATTCTGGCGCCGCCGCTTCGATGCCATGGATGTGCCATATGACAGCGAGATCGTCGAGCGCTTCGGAGAGCGCCGCCAGCGGTTCCAACATCCGTGCGGCATCGAGTTCGATCTCGTCGAAACGGATCTCGATTCGCGTCCGGCTTGCGTGGCCAGCGATATCCCCGAAGCCCATGCCATCCGCGGCGTCCACAGCATCACGCTGTCGCTGCGGGAAGTCGCCGAATCGATCCGCTTCATGAGCGAAGCGATCGGTTTCCGGTACGCAGGCCAGGCGGGATCCTACTACCGCTTCGAGACGTACAACGGCGGCCCGGGCATGATCGTCGAGTTCCTGCATGAGCCGGACCGGCACCAGGGTTCGTCGATCTACGGCGAAGGCACGGTCCACCATGTGGCCTTCGCGGTGGACAACGTGGAGCAGCAGGCGATCCTGAAGGAGAGAATGTTTGCCCTGGGTTACATCGATACGTCCGAATCGGTGCACCGCAACTACTTCCGCTCGATGTACTTCAAGATGCCCGGCGGCGTGATGTTCGAGGCGACCACCACCGACATCGGCTTCGCGATCGATGAAGAGCCAGGCCATTTTGGCGAGGAATTTCAGCTCCCGCCCTGGCTGGCGGATCGCAAGGACGAGCTGCTGGGCCGGCTCGAGCCCATCTCTGTATGACGTTGCCGGGGATCACCATGCAAAAACCGAAAGTACTGATTGTTTTCTACTCACGAAACAGTTCCACCGAGATGCTGGCCAAGGCTGTCGCCGAGGGGGCCCTCGAGGCTGGCGCAGAAGTCCGCATGCGGCGTGTGCGGGAGGTTGTCGGCCCCGACGTCATGCGACAGGCGCCGGGCTGGCTCGAGAACGCCACGGAGATGAACGCGAAATACGAGGCGCCGACCGAAGCCGATGCTGAGTGGGCTGACGCCATCGTGTTCGGCACGCCGACGCGGTTCGGGTCGATCTCGGCCGAACTCAAGGCGTATATCGACGGGCTCGGCGGCCTCTGGTTCGCGGGAAAACTGAATGGCAAGGTGGGCTCGGTCTTCGGCTCGACGTCCTCGCGCCACGGCGGCAATGAAGCCACGCTGCTGGCGACCTACGCGCCCATGGCGCACCTGGGCCTGATCATCGTGCCGCTGGGCTATGCCGACGCGGCGATGTTCAAGGCCGGCACCCCGTACGGCGCGACTCACGTCTCGCACCGTGACGCCGTGAAGCCCGACGACGATCACCTGGCGGTTGCTCGGTTCCAGGGCCGCAGGGTGACGACCGTCGCCCGCGCCTTGCACGTCCAGCCGCAGCCCGTGGCAGCCTGAAAGTAAAAGCCTAATCGTAAAAAGGGGCGGAGACTCGCAGTCTCCGCCCGATTCCTGCATCGCCACAGGCCGATGACACGATGGCAACCGCTCAGGCTGGCGCAGTCTCCACGCAGCTTGCCATGGCATCGATCCGGCGCGATGGCGGTAGCAGGTCGTCCCATATCGACATGAACCCCAGATACGCCAGCCGCACCAGGTTAACAACCCAAAGCACATCGCCAAGGGCGAACGCGCATCCCGCGAGATACAGGGCTGGCGCGGAACGCGGCGTGCGGTCCAGTGCCTTCAACACGCCTTCAACGTGATGGCGTGCGGTCCGCTGGCATGCGGCATCGCGGCGGACCGCAATGCCGCCTCGTTCCTTCGCGATCCTGGTGCGACAGGCGGCAACAGGTCCTGCATCCCCGGCATGGTTGACGATCATGGACTCGAGCGCCGCGATTTTGTGATCGTAGACCGTTTCCATGACCGTCTTGAGCACGTCACTCCGTGGCCCGGGCATTTCCCTGTCCGCGAGCGTGCGGACATACCGCGGGCGGATCGCCGATGAAGCCGCGCGCAGACCAGAGTTCCGGGAACGGGATCTCGTTCATGGTCGGCAGAAGCCAGGCAATGCCCTCGGTGCCGAAGTAGGCCGGCCGGGCGCCGAACGTCCGGCGCGTTGCCATCAGGTGCAGGTGCTTCCACGCGGAGAATCCCTCGGCGATGTCGGCCAGCGTCTCGCCGAGCTGCTGCAGCTCCCGGTGCTCTTCCGGGTCGGCGTAGACCTCGCGCCAGACGTTCTCGACCACCTTGTCCGGCGTGTAGGGCACACTGAAATCGCGGTCGAGTACCACCGCCGGCACGGTGAAGCCCTTGCGGCTCAGGTGGGCGAGCACGTCGTCATACAGGCTCGGCTCTGCCAGC
This sequence comes from Cupriavidus sp. 05T313, assembly GCF_056396665.1. Classification (NCBI taxonomy): domain Bacteria; kingdom Pseudomonadati; phylum Pseudomonadota; class Betaproteobacteria; order Burkholderiales; family Burkholderiaceae; genus Cupriavidus; species Cupriavidus sp. 05T313. The sequence continues at coordinate 28,414 of NZ_JBFTLX010000054.1, forward strand.
GCCTTGCTGAGTTGTGCCCAGCGCCGGGGCTGCGGCAGGAAGTGCTGCAGGTGCTCCCCCTGCTTGATGCCGAGCAGGTAGACCATCTGCCGGTACGTCCAGCCCTGGAGGGCGGTGTCCTTGCCGTACTTCGGGCCAACGCAGGACAGGATGGCGAGCAGGTCGACAGGCGTCATCCACGCGATGGAGCGCCATGTGGCATTGAGCGGCTCGTGGTGGGCGACGACGCGCCGCAGCGTCCGGCAGGCCCCGATCAGGTCATCGGCACGCAATTGCGCCTGCGCGGCTTGTATTTCCTTGATGATCAGCATCCAGTACAGCTCGGACACCTGCGCCGATACGATCCAGGCGTGCTCGCCGGGATGGTCGCTGACCGGGTGCTGCAGCGAGTGGAGCACGTCTGTCTGTAACCAGTCACTGTATGGCGTATGCCCGGCTGGCGTTCCGGCCGGCACCGGGGATGCGGGCTTGACGGTATCGTTCACTTTGGTCTCCTCGTGGTGGTGGTAGGGTCAGGCAAGTTTTGTGGAACGGCGACGGTCCGCTGCATCGACTCCATCTGCGTCAGGCCTGTTGCGGTGATCTGACGACTGGCCAGGGCATCGAGYGCGTGGCGCAGGCCGACGGGATGCGGGAAGGTGTCGGATGGCCGGCCGGTCATTACCACAGGCTCTCCAACAGCGCATCCAGCTTCGCGCCGGCATCCTCGCCAAGGTCGCCGACCTCGGAGGGATAGTTCTGCTTGAGCAGGGCCGCCATCTCGGGAAGCTTCGCCCGATCGAAATCGAGGTCGCCTAGCCGGCTCGGCAATTCCAGTGCGTCCACGGCTGCCTCAATGCGGTCAGCGAGGAATGCGGCGGGCGTGCGGATGCCACGGTCCGTGGAAAAAATCTCGAGCTTTCGGCCATAGGCGTCGGCGCAGGCGCGGATGACGGGCGCCAGCGCAATGCACGATGTCACGCTGTGCGGTACCCCAAACGTCCCGCCGAGGATGTGCCCGATGCGATGGCTCAGGCCGTAGATGACCGAAGCAGGATAGAAGTAACACTGCCACGCGGCGAGCTGAAGCTGCAAAAGGTCGTCGGTCGACACGTGGCCGCCCGCGATGGCCTCGGGCGTTTCGAGCTTGCGCGGCCACTTCTCCAGCACGGCAAGAAAGCGCTCCACGCCCCTGGCGGCCTGGATGGCGTGTGGGTGGTCCACGCCGACCCGGCGCATGCCTTCCACCGCATGGTCGATCCCCTTGATGGCCGAACTCAGCAGCAGCATACGTGGCGTGTCGACAATCATCCGGGGGTCGATCACCACCAGCCTGGGCGTCGTTTCGCGCACGGCATAACTGCGCTTGAACTTCCGGGGACCGTCCGTTTCCGTCACGCCGAAGTAGTGGGAGAACTCCGAACCCGACAGGGTCGTCGGAATCGCGGCAATGGGCAGGTAGCGGCCTGTCTGCTGGAAATGCTGGTAGGAGACTGCCTTTGCGGCGTCGAGTACAGAGCCGCCGCCGAGGGCGATGATCGATCCCGCATTGGCCTCGATGCAGGCACGCAGTCCGTCGCGTACGGCGAAATCGGGCACATGCGGCGGCAGGCCGGTGAAGGTGCCCACGCCGTCGCCGATGGCAGGCTGCAGGTACTCGCGGTTCAAGGCCTCAAGGAATTCCACGGTGAACGTCATCGGACGGCGGATGCCGTAGTTCCCCATGGAGGGGGCGACGGTTTGCAGCACTCCGTGTCCCCAGACAATCTCTTCCTGCGGCAAGCATTTCAACTGGTTCATTCCACTTCTCCACCATGTTTTCGTATGCGATCGGGGGCTCCGATCCCGAGTAGGAAGATAGGCGAATCGGGTTCGCGCGTGCGCGCGGGATTTGAGAACGGAGCGTCCAGGATTTTGGACGCCGCACATGTGCGTACGGGGGCCTGTCGTTCGTTGTTTCCGGACGAAGCTTTCAAGTTTTGCCGTCTTCACAAGGCAGGGGACGTGTCTATGATCCTTTCCACCGTAGCGACCCCCACCACGAGAACGGAGACATGAAGATGGAGGCAATCCAGATTACAGAAGCGCTGATTCGCGGACGCCACAGCAAGCGCGGCTTCCTTGACCAGCCGGTGCCGCTCGAGACTGTCAGGGACATCCTGTCGGTCGCGAAATACGCGCCGAGTTCGAGCAACACGCAGCCCTGGCGCTGCTATGTACTGACCGGAAAGGCTCGCGAGAAGATTGCGGGAGCCGCGGTCGAGGCGTATCGCGCCGATCCTGAGGGACTGGCTCCCGACTACCCGTTCTTTCCAAAGGAATTGCCGGCACCATTCTCGTCGCGCTTCAATACGTTTCGCGGGATGCTGGGCGATGCGCAGGGCGTGCACAGGAGCGATATCGTCGGGCGCCGGCGCGACGTCGAACGGCAGTTCCGGTTCTTCGATGCGCCAGTGGGACTGATCTTCACCATGGACCGGCGCCTGGAATGGGCCAGCTTCATCTGCTACGGCTGCTTTCTCCAGAACATCATGCTGGCCGCGCGCGCCCGGGGGCTGGATACCTGCCCGCAGCAGATCTGGTCGCTGCAATCGGCAGTGCTTCGTGAAGGCCTCGCCATTCCCGACGAGGAGATGGTCGTGGCCGGAATGTCACTCGGCTATGCAGACAACAATATTCCGGAAAACAACATGGCGCTTAGCAAGCTGGAACTGGAC
>NZ_JBFTLX010000055.1:0-33787 GCF_056396665.1 Cupriavidus sp. 05T313
CGCGTGAGTAATACACGCGAACCAAAGTACCCCATCAAGCTCTTCGGAATCACATTTGAACGATCCCCACTGATGTTTTCCAAATCGGGAACGGCCACCGAAGCCGCTACAACGGCCATCGGCCCACCAGAGAATCAGACGTTCCTGATTGCGGCCAAAGTGAAGGCCGGGGATAACGAAATGACGTGGTTGTCTGGCCTTACCGAACGAACCACCGCGCCGGGTTTTGGGTCAATGCGCTTTGGTGTATCCGCTCCCTTTACTGCGATGCCGGGCAAGGTGCAATACCTCGGCTTCCTGGACATCGAGAATGTGGACAGGAAGAACAAGGATCAGCAGCCATCCGGGCCAGGAGCACCAATCCTTGATCAGGCCATAACGGGACTCGCAATGGGGACGCTCGCCATCCGGCTTTCCGATGAGTCGCAGCGGGATATCGGGCAATTCAGGCGCGCGTTCGCCACACTGGCTATGCAAGCCATCCAAATCGCACCCCTGCAGCAGATCACGCTGGAGCCACGCACGATCAAGCCCGCGCTGAATCAGGGCTTTGACACCCCTGCAGAACCAGAAGTCGTGCGCCTGCAACACGCATCAAACTAAAAGCGCGCTCCCGGACACACGTGGAAACGCCGCAACGTGCAGACGGCGTCGCGCAAGCTCAAAGCTGGAGAGTTGCGGATATCGATCGATGATTCGGTCCTGAGAGCGCTTTCGCCATACCGGACTAGCCATGTCACCCGCTTTGGGGACCATAAGCCGGACTTGCACGGCCCATCTCACCAAAGAACCACATTATTTTTACAAATCAATAGGTTAGGTTCATTTTCTCGAAACCTTCACGAGGCCCTGCCGCCCCTCTACTGTGATCAATCACAGTAGAGGGGCGGCAGGCATTCCACCTAGAATCTGCGCTATTCCATCGCTCCCCGACCGGGGGCCACGGGATTAAGAGCCCTGGGAAGCCACGACGCCCCCAACAATGCACCACCGCTGCACGACCCGATGCCGCGGGGTGCGGGCATCCTTGAATCAGCTGGTAGCGCCCACTGCGCTGCCGCGCATCGGAGCAGGCGGCGCACCAGTCCCGGCCCCCTTCCGGGACCGGTGCGGTTCGCGTCTACGCTATGAGCAGATCGCAACAGCAACAGCCAACGCCGCCCGAGCGGGATATCCCGGCAGCGGGCCGGGCCGGCCGCGTGCCACCCCAGCGGCCCCTGCGCCCCTTTGCGGATGAGTTGCGGCGGGCCACCACGTTGATCCATGTCCGCGCGAGCGGAGCTGCAGACACCGGTGATGCCGGGCTGGCCGCATACCTGCTGTCCGCATGGCGCACGTTGCATAGCGCGAGCCACGTGCCGCCGCATTGCCCGCGTTGCGGCGGGCACAAGACGGTCTACGACGGCACCGATGATGGCAGCCTGCCCTTCTTCCATTGTGGAGGCTGCCGCCAGCGCTTCACCCGGCTGACAGGCACGCCCATGGCGCGGCTCAGGCTGGAGGACAAAGCGGAGGCGTTCTTTCAGCTGGCCTCGCAACAGGTGTCGGTCGCCGAAGCGGCGCGCCGGCTGGCGATCAAAAGCGAGACCGTCAGGCATTGGTCGGTCCAGACGCGCCTGTGGCTGCTGGAACTGGATCCGCAAGGCGAGTGGGAGCGTCGCGTGCAGCTCGGCGTGCGCTACGCGGTCATGCCGGCAATCGCCCGCGGCGAAACCGCGCCCGCGACGCGCGGATGCAGGTGCTCCATCGCATCCGACGATAGCGAGGCGCTCGCCGAAATGGAGAACGCGCCTTTGTTGATACGGGTATGYGCCCTCTGCGAGCAGACCGCGCACTAGCATGGAGCAATCCGCCCCAAGGAAAGCCCGTATATTTACTCGCGCGGATATCAACCCAGTCTACCTGGTGATGTGAAATATAAGATCTATTTATATTTAATTTTCATCACATAAAAACACGGACAACCATTTCCATCGCACGCTGAACAGGTAGCGTTTCGCGTAAGGTTCCGTCACGCAATCCACCTATATCTTGCCGTTTCCGGCATGGTGTCGCGCGCCCTTGCGCGCTACACGGCCTTTGCATGGGACATCGCTCCAGGAAATCTCAATAGCCATTCCTCAAACCAAGTTTGAATTGGCTTTGCAAATTTCAAGAAAAGGATACGGGTAATTACCTAAATTTCCGAAAGCTATTTGCAATGTTGCGGAAGGGCGATTGAAAGATTTCGCTGTCATAACAGTGGCAAGTAGCGATGGGAGTATTCATGATTAAAAAACCAACTAACAGAAAAGTTGGAGCAGCCGTCATTCTGGTCTTGGCGGCTCGGGTCGCCTGCGGTGTCGAACTGAGCGGAGATACCGACCCGGTACCGCTGGTACCGCCGGCAAAGAAGGCGCCTGGTGCCGGCAACGCGCCAGCCAGCGGGTGGGACCAACCAGCTTCAACGCCGCGCGGGACCGGTGCGGCCACGACGCCGCCGGCACCGCTCAGTGCCGAAGAAAAAAACAAGGGCCTGGTCGGGCCGGGCTTCTCCCTGTGGGAGCTCTCGGAAGAGCTGCGCGCGAGCAACCCGCAACTGATCCAGGCGCGCTCGCTCTATATGGCGGCCAAGGCCACGGTGCCGCAGATCGCCGCGCCCAACAATCCGCAGGTGGGCTTCATCTGGGGCGCCCTGCCCAAGAACAGCCCGCTGGCGCTGGCGCAAGCCCAGAACTTCAGCTATACGCTCACGCAGTCCTTCCCGTTTCCGGGCAAGAAGGCGCTGGCGGCCGATATCGCCAACACGCAGGCGGAGTCCATCGACGCGCAGCGCGACGCGCTGTACCTGCAGCTCTACGCACAGCTGAGCACGACTTACTTCCAGGCGCTGGCGCAGAAAGCGCAGCTCGATGTGCTGCGCCTCAACCTCAAGCGGCTGGAGCAGGTCAAGCAGGTGGCGCGCATCCGCTACGCCAACAATGCGGCGGGCTATGTCGACTACCTGAACGCCCAGGTAGCACAAAGCAGCGCGCAGAACGATACCTTTGGCCTGGAGCGCCAGTATGACAACGCGCTCAAGACCATCAACACACTGATCGGCAAGAGTCCCGAGTTCCCGCTCGAATTGCGCACGGATGCCAGCGCGGCGCGCCTGCCGCCCACGCCCTTGCCCGAACTGGAGGACATGGCGCTGCGCGAGCATCCCAATATCCGCGCATCGCGCTTCCAGGTGGAAGCCGCCGAAAAAGGCGTGCGCCTGGCCCGCAAAGCCTACCTGCCGGATTTCCAGATCATCGCCACCTTCAACGGCAACAACCCGCCACTGGGCTTCCAGCCGGCCAGCTACGGCATCGAGTTCGACGTCATCATCCCGCTGTTCTTCTTTACCAAGGAAAAATACGGCGTGGATGAAGCCGTAGCCAACAAGGTGGCGTCCGACGCCAACGAACAGTCGGTACGCCAGCAGACGCTGCTGGCCGTGGATACCGCGCACAACAACCTGCGCCAGTCGGTGAACCAGGCCGAGTTCCTGCGCCAGCGGCAACTGCCTGAGGCCCTGACAGCCTACAAGATGGCCTTCACCAACTACGCCAACAACAATGCCAACTTCACCGACCTGCTCACTGCCAGCTCCGCGCTCAAGAATGCGGAACTCGCGGTGACGCAGGCCGAGTCCGAGGCGCGCCAGGCTTACTACACGCTCGCCGCCGCGGTGGGCCGGGACAAATTCTGATGGCCGCGAAGGCCTTGAACCTATGAACAAGAATCTGATAATTGGCGCCGGCTTCATTGTGGTCCTCGCCGGCGGCATCTGGGGTGGCAAGTACTGGGCCCAGTCACTGCAGGCGGTACCAGCCACCGTGCCAGCCCTGGCCGCTGCGCCCTATACCAACGCTGAGACCGCCACGCCACGCCGCGTCCCCTCCTCGCTGGCCCTGCCCGAAGGCGGCTTCGATCCGAAAACGGTCAAATCCGCGGTGTTCAGCATGCAAACTGTCCCGGTCGACACACCCACGCCCGGCAAGCTCGCGTACAACGTGCAGCAGGCCAAGCTGGCGTCCGCGCGCGTGGCCGGCCGCGTGGAACGCATCCTGGTCTTCGAGGGTGCCGTGGTCCATGCCGGCCAACCGCTCGCCGAGCTGTACTCGCCCGAGTACATCGCCGCGCAGAATGAATTCCTGCTTTCGCACAACGCCTATCACACCCTGAGCAACAGCGACCTGAAGGAACTGGTGGATGACGCCAAGCTAACCATGCAGTCGTCCGAGAACAAGCTGCGCGTACTGGGCGCGACCACCGAGGACATCGCCCGCATCCGCGAGCGCGGCACGGCTTCCGACACCTTGACCGTGCGCGCGCCGATCGGCGGCACCATCGTCAAGCGCGACATGGACCCGGGCTCCTATCTCAATGTCGGTGATTCGCTGATGAGCATCATCGACACGCGCTCGATCTGGTTCACCGGCAATCTCTACGAGAACGATATCAAGAACGTACGCCTGGGCCAGGCCATCGAGATTGAAACCCCGGCCTATCCCGGACGGCACTACCGCGGGCGCGTCAGCTTTATCGCGCCCAATGTCGACGCCGACACCCATACGCTGCAGGTGCGCTGCGATGTGCCCAACCCGGACGGCACGCTCAAACCCGAGATGTATGCCACTGCGCGCATCGTCACCGGCAGTGCGCAAGCGCTGGTGGTGCCGCAATCGGCCATCGTCAAGGACCAGGGCAAGCTCTACCTGATGCTCCAGCCTGACGACAGGCATATCGAGCGCGTGGCCGTGCAGGGCACACCGCGCAGCGACGGCACCTTCCTGGTCACCGACGGCGTGCCGGCGGGCGCGACCGTGCGCGTGGTGACGCAGGGCGGCATGCTGCTCAACGAACTGCTGCTCAAGCAGGAGGCCTGAGATGGTCTTCTCGCCCATCAAAAGCATCCTCAAGCGGCGCCTGGTTATCGTCTTCCTGGCCCTTGGCCTGCTGGCAGCCGGCGTGCTGAGCTTCCTGCGGCTGCCGCTGCAAGCGTATCCCGGCGTGGCGCCGGTCACGGTGCAGGCCATTACGCAGTGGCCCGGCCGCAGCACGGTCGAGGTCGAGCAGCAAATCACGATCCCCGTGGAGAACGCGCTGGCCAGCGTGCCCGACGTGCAGTCCTTCCGCTCGGTCTCGCTGTTCGGGCTGTCGGTGGTGACCGTCAAGTTCAAGGAGGGCGTGGACAACTTCAAGGCGCGCCAGAACTTCGTCACCTACCTGTCGCAGGCCAGTCTGCCACCCGGCGTGCAACCCAACCTGTCGCCGGACGGCGACGCCACCGGCGAAATCCTGCGCTACCGGATCGAGGCCAATGGCGTTGACGTGACCACGCTGAAGACCTACCAGGACTACAGCGTCTACAAGGAGATCAAGCACGTTTCCGGTGTGGCCGACATCACCGCCTTCGGCGGTATGGTCAAGCAGTACCAGATCGTGCCGACGCCCGAGAAGCTGCAGGCCTACGGGCTCTCGCTCAAGCAGGTGGTGGATGCGGTGTCCAGCGCCAACGCCAACACCGGCGGCGGCCTGATGAAGTCCGGCGAGCAGCAGTTCGTGGTGCGTGGCGTGGGCCTGCTGCAAACGCTCGACGATATCCGCAACGTCACCGTCTCTGTGTCCAATGGCGTGCCGGTGCGCGTGCGCGATATCGCCCAGGTCGGGGTGGGCAACACGCCGCGCCTGGGCATGGTGCAGTTCGACCACCATGACGATATCGTCGAAGGCATCGTGCTGATGAAGCGCGACGAGAACGCCACCGAGGTGCTGGCGCGGGTGCGCGACAAGATCGCCGAGATCAACCAGAACGTGCTGCCGAAGAACGTCCAGGTCAAGACCTTCTACGACCGGCAGAACCTGCTCGACATCACCATGGGGACCGTCGAGCACGCGCTGTTCGTCGGCATCTCGCTGGTGCTGATCGTGCTGTTCATCTTCCTCGGCAGCTTCCGCGCAGCGGCGGTGGTGGCGGCGGTGATCCCGCTGGCCTTGTGCGTGTCCTTCATCAATATGGACCACTTCAAGGTACCGGCCAACCTGATCTCCCTAGGGGCAATCGACTTCGGGCTGATCGTGGATGCCGCGGTGATCGTGATGGAGAACATCATGCGCCACCTGGAGGAAGGCGAGACCAATGTCGAGGATGGCATCATCAGGGCCACCAGCGAAGTCCAGCGCGCCATGATCTTCTCCACCGGCATCATTATCGTGGCCTACTCGCCCTTGTTCTTCATGGGCGGGGTGGAGGGCATCATCTTCAAGCCGATGGCCTTCACCATGGGCTTCGCGCTGCTGGCGTCGATCGTGCTCGCGTTGACCTTCGTGCCGGCGGTGACATCCTTCGTGTTCCGCGGTTCGCTGCGGCCGCACTCGCCGAAATTTATCGCGGTGATCCTGCGCGGCTACAAACCCCTGCTGCGCAAGCTGCTGAAAAAGCCCGGCCTGGTGTTCCTGGCCGCCTTTATCGGCCTGGCCGGCACGCTGTACAGTTCGCGCTATCTCGGCACCGAGTTCCTGCCCACGCTGGAGGAAAACAACCTGTGGCTGCGCATCACGCTGCCCAACACCGTTGATCTCGACTACTCGGCATCCATCGCGCGCGACCTGCGCGGCTTCTTCCGCGAGCAGCCCGAGGTGAAAACCGTGTCGGTACAGATCGGGCGCCCCGACGATGGCACCGATTCCACTGGCGTGTTCAACCAGGAATACGCGCTCTACTTCAAGCCCCCGGCCGACTGGCCCAAGGGCGCCACCAAGCAACAGGTGGTGGAAAGGCTGTCCAAGCACCTGGATCGCATCCCGGGCATCGAGTACAACTTCTCGCAGTACATCCAGGACAACGTGAACGAGGCGCTGTCCGGGGTCAAGGGCGAGAACTCGGTGAAGATCTACGGTTCCGACCTGGTGATGCTGCAGAACAAGGCCAAGGAAGTCGAATCGATCCTCAGGAAAGTGCCGGGGCTGGCCGACGTCGGCATCTTCAAGGAGCTGGGCCAGCCCACGCTGAACATCACGGTCGACCGCGAGAAGAGTGCGCGCTTCGGCATGAACGTCAGCGACATCCAGTCCGCCGTGCAGTTCGCGATCGGCGGCGATGCGGTAACCAACATCCTGGAAGGCGAGAAGACCTTCGGGCTGTCGGTGCGGCTCAACGACCAGGCGCGCAACAATCCGGACGTGATCGGGCGCCTGCTGGTGGATACGCCTGACGGGCAGCGCATTCCGCTGTCGATGGTGGCCAAGGTGGAAGCCACGGATGGTCCGTTCTTCGTCTACCGTGAAACCGGCAAGCGCTATATCGCCATCAAGTTCGGCGTGCGCGGGCGCGACCTGGGCAGCGCGGTGGCCGAGGCACAGGACARGGTCGGCAAGGCGGTGACGCTGCCGGCGGGCTACAGCATCTTCTGGGACGGCCAGTTCAACCAGATGAAGATCGCGCAGAAGAAGCTGGCGGTGATCGTGCCGCTGACCATCCTGGTGATCTTCCTCCTGCTGTACAGCACCTTCGGCAACTTCAAGGATGCGCTGATGGTGGTGCTGAACGTGCCGTTCGCGGCCATCGGCGGCCTGCTGTCGCTGCATATCGCCGGAGAGACGCTATCAATCTCGGCGGGTATCGGCTTCCTGTCGCTGTTCGGCATAGCGATCCAGGACGGGGTGATCCTGATCTCCTACGTCAACCGGCTGGCGCAGTCCGAGGATTTGCATGAAGCCGTGGTCGAGGGCGCCGCGCTGCGCCTGCGGCCGGTGGTGATGACGGCCATGCTGGCGGGTCTGGGCCTGCTGCCAGCGGCGCTGTCGCACGGCATCGGCTCGGAAGCGCAACGTCCGCTGGCCCTGGTGATCGTCGGCGGCATGGTGACCACCACCCTGCTCACGCTGCTGGTATTGCCGGTGGTGTTCTCGTGGGTGAACCGCCATCGCGCGCACAAGGGTGGCCCCGATTCGGCCTCGCTGACGCCGGCTGAAGGCGTTTGAACCTGAACCAACCAGTGGCTGGTACGCACGGGCGGGCCGGCCACGCAACGGGAGTCGATCATGAGCATGCGAAAGAAGGCACCGGCGACGCTGCTGGCCGTCCTGCTTTGCACCGGTGTCGGGGTAGCCGGCGCCGCGCCGCAAAAGGCGTCGGCAGGTAGCAAGCCATCGTCGGCGCAGTCCGCCAAGCAGGCTAACCGGAACTCGGTGCTGCCATCCAACGCGCGGAAATAGCCGGCTTCCGCGCTTTAGGCGCCGACCGGCACTCCGACGGGAATCAGGCCCGGGTTACCTTCCCCCAGTCCCCGCCACCTCGAACACTTCGCGCAACCATTGCGCAAAGACCCGCACGCGCGACGAGAGCTGGCGATTTTGCGAATACAGCACCGAGACCGGCATCGGCGGCGGCGGCAGGTCCGCCAGCACGACCTGCAGGCGGCCGTCCTTCAGTTCGGCTGCCACGCGATAGCGCGGCACCTGGACCAGCCCGAGCCCGGCCACCGAGGCGCCGGTGTAGAGGTCGGCACCGGTGACCGAGACGGTGGCCGCCAGTTGGATCGCCGTCACGCGGCCGTCCACGGTGAACTCCATCGGCACTGCCTTGCCTGTCCCGCTGGAGACGTAGTTGACCGCGCGATGCGCCGACAACGCGTCCAGGCCCTTCGGCTCGCCATGCTTCGCGAGGTAGGCCGGGCTGGCCACGGTGACCTGCTCCAATAGGGCGACACGCCGGCCGACCATCGACGAATCCTGCAGGTTCCCTGCACGCAGCACGCAATCGACCCCTTCGCGCACCAGGTCGACCAGGCGGTCGTCCTCGCCGATGTGGACTTCCAGGTCGGGATATTGCGCCAGGAAATCCGGCAGCGCAGGCACGACGAAATGGCGCGCGAGCGTTCCTTGCAGGTTCACGCGCAGGAGGCCTTTGGGCGCGGCATTCCTGAACGAGCCTTCCGCTTCTTCCAGGTCGGCTATCAGGCGCACGCAGCGGCGGTAATGCGCCTCGCCATCGTGGGTCAGCCGTACCGTGCGCGTGGTGCGCTCCAGTAGCCGCGCACCGAGCCGCTGCTCCATGCGCTTGATCAGGTTGGTGATGGTGGCGCGCGGGATCCGCAGGTCCTCGGAGGCCTGGGTAAAGCTCTGGCGCTCGGCGATGCGCACGAAGGCCTGCATTTCCTGGAATCGGTCCATTGCACTTCTCCGGGTGATCACGTGGCCGACAGGCAACCCGGCTCGCCCCATTGTTAAACCAAATGGAGCAATGATATCAAGTTACGGCTAATTATCTATCCAGCCGAATGATCCATGATTCGTTTCCCCCCCCCCGAAAGGAAACGATCATGAGCAACACCAACAGCACCGACAGCATTACCAAAGTCGCCATCGTGACCGGCGCTTCCCGCGGCATTGGCGCAGCCATTACCCAGCGTCTCGCCCGGGACGGCTTCGCGGTCGCGGTCAACTATGCGGCCGGCGCGGCGCAGGCCGAGGCCCTCGTGGCCGAGTTGAAGGCGGCAGGCGCAACCGCCATCGCGGTACAGGCCGATGTGTCCAGGGCCGACGATGTGCGCCGCATGTTCGAGATCACCGAGCAGCAACTGGGCAAGGTCGACGTGCTGGTGAACAACGCCGGCGTGCTCAAGACCGTGCCGCTGGCCGACACCAGCGACGCGCTCTACGACCTGACCTTCGACATCAATGTGCGCGGCACCTTCAACACCTTGCGCGAAGCCGCCGCGCGGCTCAACGACGGCGGGCGCATCGTCAACTTCTCCAGCACCACGCTGGCGCTGAACATGCCTGGCTACGCCGTCTACAACGCCACCAAGGCCGCCGTCGAATCGTTCACGCATGTGTTCGCCAAGGAATTGCGCGGCCGCGGCATCACGGTGAACGCGGTGGCTCCCGGCCCGATCGCCACCTCGCTGTTCCTCGACGGCAAGACCGACGAGCAGATCCAGGCGTTCGCCAGGATGCCCCCGCTGCAGCGCCTGGGCCAGCCGGAGGACATCGCTTCCGTGGTGGCCTTCCTCGCCGGCCCCGACGCCGGCTGGGTCAACGGCCAGATCCTGCGCGCCAACGGCGGCGTCGCCTGAATCCGATCCGTCGCGCTGAGCCATCAGACACAAGCAGACACAACGCAAGGGGAACATCATGCAAAACGCCAATCAACAAGTCATCCTCGTCACCGGCGCCGGCACAGGCATCGGCAAGCTGAGCGCGCAGGCACTGGCTGAAGCGGGCCATATCGTCTACGCGACCATGCGCGATGTGAAGGGCCGCAACCGCGGCCGTGCGGACGAACTGCGCGCGCTCGCCAAGTCCGGGAACATCCAGTTGCATCCGCTCGAACTCGACGTGTTGTCACAGGAATCCGCCGACGCCGCAGCCGCGGCGATCGTCCGGGAACAAGGGCGCATCGATGTCGTGATGCAGAATGCGGGGCACCTGGTGGTCGGGCCCGCCGAGGCCTTCACGCCCGAGGAAATGATGCGCGTGTTCGACACCAACCTGTTCGGCGCGCAGCGCGTGAATCGCGCCGCCCTGCCCTATATGCGCAAGCAGGAAGCCGGGCTGATGCTGTGGATCAGCAGCACCACGACCAAGGGCGGCTTCCCCCCGTTCATGGGGCCTTACGGCGCGGCCAAGGCAGCCATGGATTCGCTGGCCGTCACGCTGGCCTATGAGATCGCGCGCTTTGGCATCGAGACCTCGATCGTGGTGCCGGGCGCGTTCACCCGCGGCACCGCGCACTTCCCCAGCGCGGGCAAGCCCGCCGATTTGGCCACGGCCGCCGCCTATAGCCGCTATGACGGCGTGATGGACCAGATTGGCGAACGCCTGAGCGCACTCACTCCCGACGACGCCGACCCGAAGGCCGTGGCCGATGACATCGTGCGGATCGTGGGCCTGGCTGCCGGCACGCGCCCGATGCGTTCGGTGATCGATTTTGTCGGTGATGGCGCGCGGGAAGTGCTGGAAGTCTCCGAGCGCGTGCGGACCGAGTTTGCGAAGCGGATCGGCATGCAGGACTTGCTGCAAGCCACGGTCTGCCGCTGAACCATTCCCTGCCAACCGAAAAGCCGGCCCGGGCCGTACCCCGGCCCGGGCTCACCGTCAGGAACGGCGATGAAACGATGGATCCCACTCGCATTCGCCGCGCTGCTGCCGGCTCTGCTCGCATCCTGCGAAGCCCACCCGGCCAGGCAAGGCGATGCCGCTATCACCCGGGGCAAACCCATGAAAGCGTCGAAGACCTATCTCTACCTGCTGCGGAAGACGCCGTTCTTCACCAGCCTGACAACCGCGCAACTGCGCTGGACCATCGACCATTCACGCGAGTGGGAGGCGGAACCCGGCACCGTGATCACGCAGTGCGCGGACGCAGGCGACAGCGCCGCCGACGTCTGGGTGCTGCTGGACGGCGGCTGGCAGCTCGAACACGGCGGCCAGGCCTACCCGTCCGGCCATGCCGACCCCGGCAAGTGGTTCAGCGCGCGCCAGGCCTCCGGCACCTGCCGCCTGGTCGCGCACGAACATAGCTATGTGATGCAGGTCGCGCGGGCGGATTTCGACGCGATGCTGGCCCAGGGCTTTGCCTTCGGCAAGCAGATGGACGCCGGCTACCGCTACTACGGCGAAATCTTCGGGAGCATGCCGGCGAGCACGGCGGGCAGCCGGGAAGGACGGCGTCCGCAAGCCCCGCCCTAGCCTGCCAATCCCGCGTTGCGCCACACGCGGCACGCGCAAATGCCCCGGCCCCTGCCTACAATGAAAACAATAAGAACAATGACGGCAACCACCGGGCAATCCATCATGAACTTCCATCTGGCTTCGAAGCCATTCCCCGCTGCGTCGGCAGGCCAGGCATTGCCCGGCGCGCGCATGCGGGCTGGCCTGCTGGCGTGCGGCTTGTTGCTGGTGCCTGCCGCGCCCCCCGCCCGGGCGCAGGTATCCGCCGCATCTGCCACATCCGCGCCAGCGGCACCCACGGCTCCCGGCGCCGCCTTTTCCGCCGGCACGCCCGGCGGCCCGTTACCGGCCGGCTGGAAGAACCTGCCGGTCGCGCATGGCAAGACGCTGACCCGTTACAGCCTCGTAACAGACGACAGCGCCACGGTGCTGCAGGCCGATGCCGCCGCCTCCGCCTCCGCGCTGATGCACAAGGGCAACGTCGACCTGGCAGAAACACCGCAGCTGACCTGGCGCTGGAAAATAGACCGGCCGATCGACGATGCCGACAACAGCGTCGCATCGAAAGAGGACGCGCCTGCGCGGCTGGTATTCATGTTCGAAGGAGACAAGAGCAAGCTGCCGCTGGGCGACCGTGCCGCCATCCAGCTTGCCAAGACGCTGGCGGGCGAGGAACTGCCCTATGCCACGCTGATGTACGTCTGGTCCAATACCGCGCCGGTCGGCTCGGTCATCGACAATCCCCACACCTCGCGGGTCAAGATGATCGTGGTCTCGGGCAGCGCCGACGGCACCGGCAAGTGGCTGGCGCTGAGCCGCAACGTGGCGCAGGACTTCGAGCATGCCTTCCACGAGAAGCCGGGCAAGGTGGCCGCCTATGGATTGCTCACCGATACGGACAACACCAGGGCGAGTGCGCGCGCCTGGTATGGGGATATTCGGTTCGGGCCGGCGAAGTAGCGGGGGCGAGGCGCGGTGGGGCAATACCGCCCTGGCCTCGTCCGCGCATCGAGTTGTCAGAAGCCGGTTACAACTCCGGCTCCCAGGAACCCACACACCGCCTCGGCAAATTCCCGCGGCTGCTCCCAGTTGGACAAATGGGCCCCGTCCAGCTCCACATAGCGCGCACCGGCGATCCCCGCGGCTACCTCGCGGCCTTGCGTCGGCGTGGTCGCCAGGTCGTGCGTGCCGGCGATCACCAGCACCGGGCTGGCGATGCGCGATAGCAGCGGGCGCAGGTCGGCATCGCGCACGGCGGCACAGTTGGCCGTATAGCCTTCGGGCGACGCATCCAGCAACATCTGCCGCACCGGGGCGATGCGCTCTGCGTTGCCGGCCAGCCAGCCGGCGCTGAACCAGCGTGCCAGCACGGCGTCGACGATGGCGGCCATGCCCTGGGCGCGTACCGTCTGGATGCGGGTGTCCCAGCCGCTGGCCGGCCCGATCAGGGCGGCGGTGTTGGCCAACACGAAGCGCCCGAAGCGCTCCGGGTGGCTGGCCGCCAGCCACATGCCGGTCATGCCGCCCATCGACAGCCCGCAAAAGTGGGCGCGTCCGATGCCGGCGTGATCCATGATCGCCAGCACGTCCCGCCCGAGTTCGGCAAACCCGAACGGCCCGGCCGGGGCCGGCAGGCCGGAGCCGCCGTGGCCGCGCGTGTCGTAGCGCAGCACGCGGAAGCGGGACAACAGGCTGTCCATCTGCGGCGCCCACATCTGCAGGTCGGTGCCGAGCGAGTTGGACATGACCAGAACGGGCGCGTCCGGCGCCCCCTCGATCTGGTAGTGCAGCGCGATGCCCTGGTTGAATGCGGTGGTCATGACGATCTCAGTCTGCGCGGATGCCGCGTTCGCGGATCAGCTTGCCCCATTTGTCGGTTTCAGCGGCGAGGTGCTTGCCCAGTTGCGCGGGCGTGCTGCCGATCGGCTCGGCGCCGATGCCGGCCAGGCGGGTACGCACCGACGGCTTGGCCAGCGCGTCCACCATGGCCTGGTTCAGCCGCGCGACCACGGCGGGCGGCGTCTTGGCCGGCACGAAGGCGGCGAACCACGGCGACAGGTCATAGCCCTTCACGCCGGCTTCGGCCAGGGTCGGCACGTTCGGCAGCGTCGACGAGCGCTTGGCGGTGGTCACGGCGATCGGCGTGAGCTTGCCGGAATCGATATGCGGCTTGGCCGAGGTGATGCTGTCGAACATGTAGTCGACCTGGCCGCCCAGCAGGTCCGTCATGGCCGGGCCGCTGCCCTTGTAAGGCACATGCAGCATCTTGACCCCGGTCAGCGAGGTAAACAACTCGCCGGCGAGATGGATCGAGGTGCCGTTGCCGGCCGAGGCATAGGTGTACTTGTCCGGCGTGGCGCGCGCGGCGGCGATCAGGTCGGGGACCGTGGCGGGCAGCTTCTTGGCCTTGCTGGTGACCAGTACATTGGGCACCACCGCCAGCAGCGACACCGGCGCGAAGTCCTTCACCGGGTCATAGTTCAGCCGGCCGTACAGGGCGGGGTTCACCGCCATGCCGTTGGCCACGATGATCAGCGTGTAGCCATCCGCGGGCGAGCGCGCCACCAGCTCGGCGCCGATATTGCCGCCTGCGCCGGGGCGGTTTTCCACCACGATGGCCTGGCCCATCGACTTCGACATTTCCTCGCCCAGCGTGCGGGCGATATTGTCCATGGCGCCGCCGGCGGGGAATGGCACGACCCAGCGGATGGGGTGATCGGGATAGGCGTCGGCGTGTGCGGACGGCAGCACGGCCAGGGTGGCCAGCGCGCAGGCGCAGGCGGCCCAGGCGCGCAGGAAAGGCAAGCGCATCAAAGTCTCCTCCAGTTGGTTTCGGAGTTGGAGTTGGACCGCGGCCATCGCGGGCCGCGGCGTYATTTCTTGATTACTTGATCGACGACGGGTGCCGCGCCAGCGGCGTGACATGGATCTCCATGTACGGGAACAGCGGMAGGCCGGACAACATCGTGTGCAGCTCGTCGTTGGACTCGGCATCGAAGATGCTGTAGTTGGCGTACTCGCCCACCACACGCCAGATATGCGGCCATTTGCCCTGGCGCTGCAGGTCCTGCGAGTACGCCTTCTCGCGCGCCTTGATCTCGTCTGCCTGCGTGGCAGGCATGTCGGCCGGAATCCTTACGTCCATTCTCACCAGAAACAGCATGCTTTTATTCCTTGGGTCTGTGTTTGCTCATGGGTGGCGGCAGGTGCGCCTCAGGCGGCACGGCGGTAATGCGCCAGCTTATCCTCGTCCAGCGTCAGGCCCAGCCCCGGCCCCACCGGCAGGTGCAAGGCAAAGTCGCGGTACTCGGGACGCGCCGTCACCACATCATCCTTGAGCAGCAGCGGGCCGAACAGCTCGGTGCCCCAGGCCAGCCGCGGCAGCGTGGAAAAACCGTGGGCGGCGGCGATGGTGCCCACGCTGCCCTCCAGCATGGTGCCGCCATACAGCGCGATGCCGGCGGCGTCGCCAACCGCCGCGGTGCGCAGCATCTCGAAGATGCCGCCCGACTTGGAGATCTTCAGCGCGAACACGTCCGCGCCGGCGATGCGCGCCAGTTCCATCGCGTCCTCGGGGCCGCACACGGACTCGTCGGCCATCACCGGCACGACGAAGCGCGCCGCCAGCCGGGCCAGCGCGCCGCGCTGCTCGCGCGGCACCGGCTGCTCGACCAGGTCGATGCCGGCGGCTTCCAGCATGGCGATGCCGGTGGCGGCGTCGGCCTCGTTCCAGGCCTGGTTGACATCCACCGTAACGCGGGCGCGGTCGCCCAGCGCGCGCTTGATGGCCGACACGTGGGCCACGTCGTCGCGTACGGAGCGGCGGCCGATCTTGAGCTTGAAGGTGTTGTGGCGGCGGGCCTCGAGCAGCGACTCGGCCTCTTCGATGTCGCGGCCGGTATCGCCGCTGGCCAGGGTCCACAGGCAGGCCAGGTTCGGCCGCACCGCGCCGCCCAGCAGTTCGGACAGCGGCAGGCCCAGGCGCTTGCCCTGCGCGTCGAGCAGCGCGGACTCCAGCGCCGACTTGGCAAAGCGGTTGCCGCGCGCCACCGCGGCCAGGCGCTGCATGGCCGCGTGGATATTGGACGCATCGAGGCCGGCCAGCGCGGGCGCCAGATAGGTATCGATGGTCAGCTTGATGCCCTCGGGGCTTTCGTCGCCGTAGCTCAGGCCGCCGATGGTGGTGGCTTCGCCAATGCCCTCGACGCCATCGCTGCAGCGCAGCCGCACGATCACCAGGGTCTGGCGCTGCATGGTGGTCATGGCGAGCTGGTGCGCCCGGATGGTGGGCAGGTCGACCAGGATGGCTTCGACGGAGGTGACGGTTGCTTTCATGCTGTATGTCTGCCAAGTATGGAATACGCTGGGATGCAGTATGTGGCTTGACATTCAGGGTGTCCAAGACCGAGTATGTCCCGATCAATACCTTTAAAGTATGGAGGGGCAGGCGCCATGGAGCTTCGTCACCTGCGCTATTTCCAGGCTGTCGCGGCCGAACTCAACTTCACCCGCGCCGCCGAACGCCTGCATATCGCCCAGCCGCCGCTGTCGCGCCAGATCCGCCAGCTGGAGGACGAAATCGGCACGGTGCTGCTGGACCGCACCGCGCGCGCCGTGCGGCTGACCGAGGCCGGACGCTTCCTGCTGGAGCAGTCGCTGCAGTTGAACCAGCGTATCGACGAGATCGTGGAAGGCACGCGGCGCATCGGCCGCAACGAGAAGCGCTGGTTCGGCATCGGGTTCGTGCCGTCGGTGCTGTACGGTTTCCTGCCGGAGCTGATCCGCCAGGTGCGCGGCTCCGACACCGCGCTTGAGGTCGGCCTGTCCGAGCTGACCACGGTGCAGCAGATGGAAGCGCTCAAGGCCGGCCGCATCGATATCGGCTTTGGCCGCATCGTGCTGGACGACCCGGCCATTACCCGCACGGTGGTGATGGCCGAGCCGCTGATGGCCGCCGTGCCCAGCGGCCACGCCGCGCTGAAGGGTCCGCCCATGACGCCGGCGCAACTGGCGGCGCACCCCTTCGTGCTCTATCCGGCGCGGCCCCGGCCCAGTTACGCCGATCATGTGCTGGCGCTGTTCCGCACCCAGGGCCTGCAACCGCGCGTGGCCCAGGAGGCCAACGAACTACAGACCGCCATCGGCCTCGTGGCCGCCGGGCTCGGGATCTGCCTGGTGCCGGCATCCGTGCAGCGCCTGCATCGCGACGACGTGGCCTACATGCCGATTGATGCACCCGGCTTTACGTCCCCGGTGATGATGAGCTATCGCAGCGACGACCGCTCGGCACTGCTGGCCGAAGTGGTGAAACGGGTGGRCGAGCTGGCGCGCACGCCGCCACGGGACTGATTTCCGCCCCGGCGGCGAGATGAATAACGTCCGGCACCCCACAAACGGGTGATGCGGGCCGCGCGATCGGTTTGTACAGTGCACGCACAAAAAAAGAGACGGGGAAATCGTGCCACCGATGCAATCAGGGTCACTATCGGGCCATGCCGCCGGGCCACGGCCGGGCGGCCTGTTCATGGCTCTCCTTCAAGCCTGCGGCGACACGCTGCGCAAAGCCTGGGGCGGCACGCAATGTGAGGTAGCGCTCACCGCGCGCGAGCCGGGCACCTCGCCGGGCAGCGCCCCCGGCCAGCCACAAACCGGTGCCTTGCGCCTCCAGCTCCGCTACGCGGATACGCCGCTGACGCCCGGCGCCACCCGCGTCACGGCCACCGCCGCGGTGCTGCAATGCGACGGCACCGACATCACCGCCAGCCTCGCGCCGTCCGCATGGACCTGGCGCCAGGCCTCGGGCCTGTCGATGGGGGCCGGCTATGGCGCCGTCTCGGTCGATACCGAGGGCCAGGTACGTTCGGCGAGCGTATGCCCGCAAGGCCGCAGCTTGTCGCTCTCCGGCACCAGCCGCTCAGCCTGCCACGATATGGCCTCGGGGGTGGAAGTCAGCGTGCTGCTCGGCAACGGCGAGCGCCTGGTCCAGCATTTCCAGCCGGGGTTGGCCGGGCTTGAGTAAGGACTTAAGGACTTAAGAACTTAAGGACGTAAAGACGTAAAGACGGAAGGGCTGGGCAGCGCGGCGCAAGCGTGATCGGTCCGCCGCGGAATCAGCCCTTCAGGTACATGTTCAGCCGCTTGGCCGCGTTGCGCAGGTGGGTTTCAGCCGCCTCCGCCGCCCGCTCCGGATCGCCCGCCGCGATCGCGTCGTAGATGGTCTTGTGCTCGTCCTGCACGGCCTCGACCATGTCCGCGTGATGGCTCTTGGTATTGCTCCTCGCCTGCCGGATCACGCGCCGCGCGCCATGCTCCAGGTGTTCGCTCMGCGCCTGGAAATGCGGGTTGTGGGTGGCCTCCACAATGGCCTGGTGAAAGGCGAAGTCCTCTTCGTCCCCCAGCCGGTCGTTGGCGATCTCGTACTCCATGCCGATCAGCGCCCGCCGGATCCGCTTGAGATCTTCCGGCGTGCGGCGCATGGCCGCGAACCTGGTGGCCGCCACTTCAATCGTCACCAGCAGTTCCATCACCATCGCCAGCGAGTCTTTCTCGTCGATGGYCACATCCTGCATGCGAAACGCCTGCCGCTGGCTGCGCTCGGTCACGAACACGCCGCTGCCCGCCTTGGGTGCAACCAGACCCTCCGACTTGAGCTGCGACAGCGCTTCGCGGACCACCGCGCGGCTGACCGAAAACTGCTCGCATAGCACGCGCTCGCTGGGCAGGCGGTCGCCCACGGCGAACTCGCCGGTCTGGATCGCCTGGATCAGCCGCCTTGCGATCTCGTCCGGCAGGTGTTTTGGCTCGGGATGGAACATGGTTCCCTCCGGGCGCTGGGTGGACGGCGGCGCCGCGGCACCGGGCATGGTCTTGTTCACTACTGGCTCCCTGGCGCCAGCCGGCATCTGGCTGGCGCTCGATCTTGAATTGGTCTTACAGGTCAATGTAGCACGACTCAACTCGTCTGGAACGTGCGAAATGCACCAGCACCAGACCGTAGCAGCGCCTGCTATGTGCCAGAAAGCCAATCCCTGCAAGGGAAGATGACCCACGCTCCGATGCGTGGATARCCGTCCGATCCGGTCCTCAGTAGAAACCCTCATGGCGGGCATGTCGCCGTTGACGGCTGTCGTCCATCTCCCTATAGTAAACCTGTCAGACCACTTTACACACAGGTCAGACCACTATGACGGGCCAGTTTCAGCGCCCGCCAGATGATCCCAACAAAGCTAGGAGACACCCATGAGCGGTAGCCGCATTCCCCGTCCTTTGTTCGCAGCCGCGGCATTCTCGGTGCTGGCTGGCACGGCATCGGCGGCGCCGGTAAAGATTGCGCTGGTCGAGACACTGTCCGGCCCGCAGGCATCGACCGGCCTGATGTTCCGCGCGGCGGCGCGCTATGCGATCGACAAGATCAATGCCACCGGCGGCTGGAATGGCGAGCCGCTCCAACTGGTGGAGTACGACAACCAGGGCGGCCCGGCGGGCGCGGCGGACAAGCTGAAGGCGGCCGTGGCCGATGGCGCCCAGATCGTCATGCAGGGTTCGTCGTCGGCCGTGTCCGGCCAGATCACCGAGGACGTGCGCAAGTTCAACCTGCGCAATCCGGGCAAGGAAATCCTGTTCATGAACGTCGGCGGCGAGGCCATGGAGCTGACCGGCGAGAAGTGCCACTTCTACCATTTCAAGTTCGCCACCAACGCACAGATCCGCGTCAAGGCGCTGGTCGGCGCGATGAAGCCGCTCAACGCCCTCGGCACCCGCGTCTATTCGATCGACCAGAACTACTCCTGGGGCATCGATATGGAAAAGGCCACCGGCGACTACGCCAGCGCGGGCGGTTACACGGTCGTGGAAAAGACCCTGCACGACGTCAACAAGGTCCAGGACTTCTCGCCGTACGTGGCCAAGATCGCCGCCGCCAAGGCGGACAGCGTGATCACCGGCAACTGGTCGAACGACCTGCTGCTGCTGATGAAGGCCAGCAAGGCGGCAGGCCTGAAGACGCGCTTCGCTACGGTGTTCCTCGACCAGCCGGGCAATATCGGCAACGCCGCCGATGTGGCGCTCGGCCACTATGTCGCCCACCCCTTTAACGCCGAAGCGGGCGGCGCGGAGAGTGAGCGCTTCGCTAACGACTTCAAGGCCAGGCAGGGCCATATGCCGGCCTACATCGAGCCGCAGACGGTATTCGCGGTGGAGATGCTGGGCGAGGCGCTGAAGACGGTGAAGCCGGAAGGCGGCAAGCTCAACACCAGCACGCTGGCCAGGGCGCTCGAAAACGCCAAGATCAAGACCCCGATGGGCGAGATGAGCATGCGCGCCGCCGATCACCAGGTGCTGCTGCCCATGGTGGTGTCCGTCGTCGCCAAGGACGCGAAGTTCAAGGTCGACGGCACCGACATGGGCTTCAAGCCGGTCAAGACGTTCTCCGCCACTGAAGCCGCCACGCCGGCCCAGGCCAGCTGCAAGATGCCGCGCGCCGTCTGACTCCCCCTGCCATTGCCATAGCAAGACCTGCCAGCTCAGCGCCGCCCGGCGCGGCACTGGCAAGCGCGGCCGTTCACTCCGGCGGCCGCGCGCCATATGGCCGCACAGGCTCGTTCCAAGGAAGCCTTCATGGAATACCTCATCGTCTCACTGCTTAACGGCGCCATCTACGGCTTGCTGCTGTTCATGGTGTCGGCAGGCCTGACCCTCATCTTCGGCATGATGGGTGTGCTCAATTTTGCCCATGCGTCGTTCTACATGCTGGGCGCTTACTTTGCCTACACGCTGCAGGGCGCAATCGGCTTCTGGCCGGCCATCGTGGTTTCACCGATCCTGGTCGGACTGGTCGGGGTGGCGGTGGAGCGCTTCTTCCTGCGCCGCGTCCATCACCACGGCCACGCGCACGAGCTGCTGCTGACCTTCGGCCTGTCTTTCATCATTGCCGAGCTGATCAAGCTGTTCTTCGGCAACTTCCCGGTGGATTACCGCATCCCGGCATCGCTGGACTTCGCGGCCTTCCAGCTGGGGGTTTCCTCCTATCCCTTCTACCGCGTGTTCATGGGCGGCATCGCCGTGGCCATGTTCGCCGTGATCTACCTCCTGCTCACTTACACCCGGGTCGGCATCGTGGTGCGCTCCGCCATCTACAAGCCGCGCATGGCCGAGGCGCTGGGCCACAACGTGCCGCTGGTCTTCATGGGCGTGTTCGGCATCGGCGCGGCGCTGGCCGGCCTGGCCGGCGCGGTGGCGGGCGCGTTCTACACCACCAACCCGAACATGGCGCTCGAACTCGGCGTGATGGTCTTCGTGGTGGTGGTGGTGGGCGGCCTGGGCTCGCTGGAGGGCGCCATGCTCGCCTCGCTGATGATCGGCCTGATCACGGCGTTCTCGGTCGGCATCGACCGCAGCCTCGCCGACCTGCTGGCCCTGTTCGGCGCGGGCGCCTGGGCCGGGGAAGCGGGCGGGCTGCTGACCCTGAAGCTGTCCAGCCTGGCCGGGACCATCCCGTTCGCGCTGATGCTGCTGATTTTGCTGGTTCGCCCGTCAGGGCTGATGGGCGAGAAGGAGTAACCATGACCAATGTCTCCAACACGCAGAAGACCCTGCTGCTGCTCGGCACAGGCGCACTGCTGGCGCTGCCGCTGGTGCTGTCGCAATCGCTGGTCAACGCATCGATCCAGATGCTGATCGCCGTGCTGTTCGCCGCCTCGTTCAACCTGCTGAGCGGCCAGGGCGGCATGCTGTCGTTCGGCCATGCGGCGTACTTCGGCATCGGTTCCTTCGCCACCGTGCATGCGATGAACGCCTTCGGCGGCAACGGCCTGCTGCCCACGCCGCTGCTGCCGCTGGCAGGCGGCGCCCTGGGCCTCGTCGCCGGCCTGGCCGCCGGCTGGTTCGCCACCAAGCGCACCGGCGTCTACTTCGCCATGATCACGCTGGCGCTGGCCGAACTGCTGCACTCGCTGGCGCCGCACCTGAAGGGCTGGTTCGGCGGCGAGGCGGGCCTGTCCACCATGCGCATGCCGGCATGGGGCCTTACCTTCGGCGACAGCAACCAGGTCTACTACCTGACGTTATTCTGGGTGCTGCTGTCGCTGGCGCTGCTGTATCTGTTCACCCTGACCCCGGTGGGCCGCCTGACGCTGGGCCTGCGCGAGAACGCCAACCGCCTGCGTTTCCTCGGCTACGACACGCACCGCCTCGGCGTGCTGGTGTTCGCCGTCTCGGCCATGTTCGCCGGCATCGCGGGCGCGCTGCAGGCGCTCAACATGGAAGCGGCCAACTACGTGGTGTTCGAGTCCTCGGCCTCCGCGGCGGTGGTGCTCAACAGCTATATCGGCGGCGTGAAGCTCTTTCTCGGCCCGGCGMTGGGCGCGGCGGTGATGACCTTTTTCGGCTATGCGGTCTCCGACCTGACGCGCTCATGGCTGCTGTACCAGGGCATCGTGTTCGTGCTGGTGATGATGTTCATGCCGACGGGCCTGGCCGGGCTGATCAAGTCCTTCGCCGCGCACGGCAAGACCTATGGCCTGCGCCCGTTGCTGCCGATCGCGCTGGTCTTCATCATCGGCACGTTGCTGCTCACGGTCGGCACCGTGTTCACGGTGGAGATGCTGCAGCGCTTCTTCTCGCAAGACTACCGCTCCATGGCCGCCCTGAATGGCGGCGGCTGGCCCGCGATCCCGCTGTTCGGCCGCGAGTGGGATCCCGTCTCGCCGCTGACCTGGCTGGTGCCCGCGGCGCTGCTGGCGGCCGGCATCGCGACGGTGCGCCTGGCCAACGGCCGCTGGCTGCGCCTGAAGGACGCCGCCCCCGCCGCCGAAGCCGTTGCCCACGCCGCCACCAACGTCCAGAGGAACCCGGCATGAACACGCAAGCGATTCTCTCCCTGCGCGGGCTGCGCAAATCCTTTGGCGACGTCGACATCATCCGCGGCGTGGACCTCGATCTCGTCAGCGGCGAACGGCACGCGCTGATCGGACCGAACGGCGCAGGCAAATCCACGCTGTTCCACCTGATCTCCGGCCGCCTGCCGCTGACCAAAGGCGAGATCGTGCTCAACGGCGAGCCCATCCAGGGCCTGACGCCGCAGCAGATCAACCATCGCGGCCTGGCGCGCTCGTTCCAGATCACCAATATCTTCGCTGGCCTGACCGTCTTCGAAAACCTGCGCCTCGCCGTGATGCGGCGCCACGGCCTGCAATACACGCTGTGGAAGTTCGCCCACAAGCTGCGCGCCGTGCGCGAAGAAACCCGGCACCTGCTCGAACAGGTCCGGCTGGCCGAACGCGCGCAGGCCATCGCCGGCGAGTTGTCGTATTCGGAGCAACGTTCGCTGGAGATCGCCATGACGCTGGCCTCGGACCCGAAGGTCATCATGCTCGACGAGCCGATGGCGGGCATGTCGCAGGAAGAAACCGACTATACCGCCGGCCTGATCCGCGAGATCGCGCAGGGCCGCACGCTGATGATCGTGGAGCACGACATGGACGTGGTGTTCTCGCTCAGCGACCGCATCAGCGTGCTGGTCTACGGCGAGATCGTCGCCACCGGCACGCCCGACGAGATCCGCAACAACGCACGCGTCAAGGAAGCCTATCTGGGCGAGGAGGTCACCGTATGAGCGCACCGTCCATGCCATCCGCCGACCCGCTGCTCAGCGTACAGGGCCTGCACGCGCACTACGGCAAGAGCCACATCCTGCACGGCGTGGATTTCCACGTGGGGAACGCCGAAGTGGTGAGCCTGCTGGGCCGCAACGGCTCGGGCCGCTCCACCACGCTGAAAGCCATCATGGGCCTGGTCCCGCCGAGTGCGGGCCACGTCAGGCTGCGCGGCCGCGATCTCGCCGGCGCGCAATCCTATGCGATCTGCCGGCGCGGCATTGCCTACGTGCCGGAGGAGCGCGAGGTCTTCGCCAACCTCACGGTCGAAGAAAACCTGCGCATGGGCGAACAGCGCGCCACCGAAGGCGCGCCGAAATGGACCTTCGAGCAGATGTTCGACTACTTCCCGCGCCTGAAGGAACGCCGCAATACCAAGGCCGGCAGCCTCTCCGGCGGCGAGCAGCAGATGCTGACCATGTGCCGCTCGCTGCTGGGCAACCCGCTGGTGATCCTGATCGACGAGCCCACCGAAGGCCTCGCGCCCAAGATCGTGACGGTGGTCGGCGAGGCCATCCAGGACATTCACCGCCGGGGCGTATCGGTGGTGCTGGTGGAGCAGAAGCTCGCCATCGCGCTGAAGGTATCGAGCCGTGTCTGCGTGATGGGCCATGGGCGCATCGTCTTCGAGGGCACGCCCGGACAACTCACTTCCAATACCCAACTTCTGAAGGACTGGTTAGCCGTATGAGCACTTCCCTGCCAATTGGATACCCGAACGCGCAACCCTTCGCGCGCGCCAGCTACCCCGGCCTGGCCGGCAAGGTCGTGCTCAACACCGGCGGCGCCAGCGGCATCGGCCGCGCGATGGCGCACGGCTTTGCCCGGCACGGCGCGCGGCTGATGCTGCTGGACCTGGACGCGGAAGGACTCGCCAGCGCCAGGGCGGAACTGGAAGCGGCCTACCCGGAAGCGCAGGTCGAAGTCGTGAAGGCTTCGATCACCGATCCAGACGCCGTGGAGCAGGCCTGCGCCGCCACCGAAGCCCGCTTCGGCCGCATCGATATCCTGCTCAACAACGCCGGCATCTCGATGAACAAGCCATCGCTGGAACTGACGCCCGAAGACTGGCGCCGCGCCATCGATATCGACCTCTCCGGCGTGTTCTTCTGCACGCAGGCGGCGGCGCGCCGCATGGTGCGCCAGGGCGGCGGCTCCATTCTCAGCACGGCATCGATGTGGGGCCTGGCCTCGTCGGCCCGGCGTCTGGCCTACTGCGCGGCCAAGGCGGGCGTGGTCTCGCTGACCAAGTCGCTGGCGGCGGAATGGGCTGAGTACAACATCCGCGTCAACGCGGTCTGCCCGGGCTACACCAGCACCGCGCTGATGGAAACGCTGCTGGCCAGCAAGGCCATCGACGGCGAGGCCTTGCTGGCGCGCACGCCGCTGCGGCGCTTCGGCGCGCCGGAGGAGATGGCGGAAGTCGCGCTCTTCCTGGCATCGGACTCGGCCGCGTTCATCACCGGCCATGCGCTGGTCTCCGACGGCGGCTGGACCGCCGACGGCTTCTGAGCGCGCTGTTCCCAACACGATTGAAAACACCATCGACCGGTAATCAAGGATCCTCGAATGTCTGAACGTAGCGCCCTGCGCCCCGCCGCCGAATGGGTGGAACTGCGCACCACCGATGAAGACTGGGCCAAGGCCGACCCCGCCCTGCTCGGCACGCTGCTGAGCCACCTGCACCTGATCCGCGGCTTCGAGGAAGCCGTGCTCGAACTCGCCGCCGAAGGCCTGGTCCACGGGCCCGCGCACTCCAGCATCGGGCAGGAAGGCGGCGCCGCCGGCTCCATCGTGCCGCTGACCGGCGCCGACCAGATCAACGGCTCGCACCGCGGACACCATCAATTCATCTCCAAGGCGCTGGGCTACCTCGCGCCCAACGGCATCGACCCGCGCGCGCCGCTGCCGGCGGATGTGCAAACGCTGCTGCAACGCACGCTCGCGGAAATCCTCGGGCTGGCGCAAGGCTACTGCAAGGGCCGTGGCGGTTCGATGCACTTGCAGTGGGCCGAAGCCGGCGCGCTGGGCACCAATGCCATCGTTGGCGGCGGCGTGCCGATGGCCGCGGGCGCGGCGTGGTCGCACCGGCATGCGGGCACCGACGCCGTGGCCATCACCTACTTCGGCGATGGCGCGGTCAATATCGGCTCGGTGCTGGAGACCATGAACCTGGCGGCCGCGTGGAAGCTGCCGCTGTGCTTCTTTATCGAGAACAACCGCTACGCCGTCTCCACCACGGTGGAGGAGTCCACCGCCGAGCCGCGCCTGTCCGCGCGCGGCATGGGCTTCAATATCCCGAGCTGGAAAGTCGACGGCATGGACCCGCTGGCGGTCTACCTCGCCACGCAGGAAGCGCTGGCGCACATGCGCGCCGGCAAGGGCCCCACGGTCATCGAAGCCGATCTCTACCGCTTCTTCCACCAGAACGGCCCTTTCCCCGGCAGCGCCTTCGGCTACCGCACCAAGGAAGAAGAACAGCAATGGCGCGCGCGCGATCCGCTCGAACTGATGGCGCGCCGCATGCAGGAACGCGGCCTCATCAGCGCCGGCGAGATCGCCGCGCTGCGCGAACGCATCAAGCAAGGCATGCGCGATGCCATGGCGGCACTGACCGAGGCCGATCCTTCCGGCAAGCCTGGCAAGCGCCGCATCCGTCCCGAACTGTGGCCGAGCCCGGATTTCCGCGACGTGGGCGTCCGTGGCGACCTGAGCGAGCTGGAAGGCCTGCGCTGCGAGGACGAAGCCGCCTTCCCGGGCAAGCTGGACAAGCGCAAGTTCATCGATGTGGTGGCGGACGTCATGCACCGCCGCATGGAGACCGACCCGTCGGTGGTGGTGATGGGCGAGGATGTGCACCGCCTCAAGGGCGGCACCAACGGCGCCACGCGCGGCCTGCGCGACAGCTTCCCGGACCGCGTGCTGGGCACGCCGATCAGCGAGAACGCATTCGTCGGCCTCGGCGGCGGGCTGGCGCTGGATGGCCGCTACAAGCCCGTGGTTGAGTTCATGTACCCGGACTTCATGTGGGTGGCGGCCGACCAGGTCTTCAACCAGATCGGCAAGGCGCGCCATATGTTCGGCGGCGAGAGCGATGTGCCGCTGGTGCTGCGCACCAAGGTGGCGATGGGCACGGGCTACGGCTCGCAGCACTCGATGGACCCGGCCGGCATCTTCGCCACCAACCCGGGCTGGCGCATCGTGGCGCCTTCCACGCCGTTCGACTATGTGGGCCTGATGAACACGGCGCTGGCGTGCAAGGACCCTGTGCTGGTGATCGAGCACGTGGACCTGTACAACGCATCGGGCGTGGGGCCGGTGGACGACTTCGACTACCACCTGCCGGTGGGCAAGGCGGCGGTGCGCCGCAATGGCAGCGACGTCACCGTCATCACCTACCTGTCGATGGTCGGCCATTCGCTCGAAGCGGTGGAGCAGACCGGCATCGACGCCGAGGTGATCGACCTGCGCTGGCTGGACCGCGCCAGCCTGGACTGGGACACCATCGGGCAGAGCATCAGGAAGACCAACAATGTGCTGATCGCGGAGCAAGGCGCGCGCGGCACTTCCTACGGCGGCTGGCTGGCCGACGAGATCCAGCGCCGCTACTTCGACTGGCTGGACCAGCCGGTGCAGCGCGTGACCGGGGCGGAAGCCGCGCCGAGCATTTCCAAGGTGCTGGAGCGTGCCGCTGCCGCCCGCACCGAGGAAGTGGTGGAAGGCCTGCGGCAAGTGATGCGCGACAAAGGCGCGGCGTAAGCCCGGTGCCTGCCCGGCAAGCCAATTGAACGAATCCAAGGAAACCCAAGGAATTCCAATGACCCTGAACATGATTGCTCCCCTGGAGGTCGGCATCGCCGTGCGCGACCTGCCGCGCATGCGCCGCTTCTATGAGCAGGTGCTGGGCTTCACCTTCGTGAGCGAAGTTGCCGTGCCCGCGGCCAACGCCGCGCAGGCCGCGATGCATGCCGGCGGTTACACCGCCGTGCGCCTGCAGACGAACCATGGCGAGCGCATCAAGCTGCTGGCCCCGGTGCAAGCGCCGGCAGCCGAGCCGGCTCCCCAATACATCCTCGACAAAGCCAACGCCACCTACCTCACGTTTATCGTGGACGACATCCAGGCCGCGGTCGACAGGCTGATCGCCGCCGGCGTGGCGTTCCTGACCGGCCCGCAGCGCATTGAAGTGCGCCCCGGCACTTACCTCGCGTTCTGCCGCGACCCCGAAGGCAACGTGCTCGAGATCGTGCAGTACGCGGATATCGCGGCTTATCGCCCCGACCTGCAATCGCCGAGGAATGCCTGACATGGCCACCCTGCTACGCATGCCCGAGGTGGCGGCCAATGCCACCCAGGCCACGCTGCAAGCGTGGACCAAGAACGAAGGCGATACGATTGCCGTGGGCGACTGCATCGCCGAGATCGAAACCGACAAGGCCGTGGTCGAACTCAATGCCGACTCGGCCGGCGTGCTCGGTCGCCGCCTGGTGGCGGCGGGCCAGGACGTGGAAGTGGGCGCGCCGATCGGCGTGCTGCTGGTCAATGGCGAAACCAGCGTGGATATCGATGCGCTGATCGCGGCGGCGGGTGGTGGCGCGCAAGCACCGGAAGCCGTGGCGGCATCCGCTGGGCAAGCCGTTGCTGCTGCCACGACTGCCGCCCCGCAAGCCGCGCGCATCTTCGCCAGCCCCCTCGCCCGCCGCCTGGCTGCGCAGCGCGGACTGGACCTGGCGGCATTGCGCGGCAGCGGCCCCAATGGCCGCATCGTCAAGCGCGATATCGAGCAGGCCGCCGCGATTCCTGCCGCTGCCGGCGCACCTTCCACCGTGCGCCCGGCCGCACCGCAGGCCCAGGTCAGCGAAGCGTTCACCGAAGTCCCGCACAGCAATATGCGCCGCACCATTGCGCGCCGCCTGAGCGAGAGCAAGTCCACCATCCCGCATTTCTACCTCACGGCGGATTGCCGCATGGAGCGGCTGCTGGCGCTGCGCGCGGAGATCAATGCCAACGCGCCGCGCAAGATCTCGGTCAACGACTTCATCGTGCGCGCCGTGGCGGTCGCCTTGCGCGAGGTCCCGCAGGCCAACGTCGGCTGGACCGACGCGGCCATGCGGCATTACCACCAGGCCGATATCGCCGTGGCGGTGTCCACGGATGCCGGCCTGATCACGCCCATCGTGCGCGCGGCGGACATGAAGCCGCTGTCGCTGATCAGCACCGAGATCGCCGACCTGGCGACGCGCGCGCGCGCGTCGCAACTACGGCCCGAGGAGTACCAGGGCGGCAGCTTCAGCGTGAGCAACCTCGGCATGTTCGGCGTGTCCGGGTTCTCCGCCATCATCAATCCGCCACAGGCCGCCATCCTCGCGGTGGGCGCCACGCAGGCGGTGCCGGTGGTGGAAGACGGCGAACTGAAGGTCGGGCAGGTCATGCGCTGCACGCTTTCGGTGGACCACCGCGCCATCGACGGCGCGCTGGCCGCGAAATGGCTGGCCGCGTTCCAGCGCCTGCTTGAAAACCCCTTGTCGATGCTGATCTGAGGACCATGACGTGGCGAATTCCTCATTTGACCTGATCGTCGTCGGCGGCGGCCCCGGCGGCTATGTGGCGGCGATCCGCGCCGTGCAGCTCGGCATGAAAACCGCGCTGGTCGAGAAAGAGCACCTGGGCGGCGTTTGCCTGAACTGGGGCTGCATTCCCACCAAGGCGCTCCTGCGCTCCGCCGATGTGCTGCGGCTGGTCAGGGACGCGGCGTCCTTTGGCGTGCGCGCAGCCGCGCCTACCGCCGACCTGCCAGCCATGGTGGCCCGCTCCCGCGCGGTTGCCGCGCAGCTCAACAAGGGCGTAGCCCACCTGATGAAGAAGAACGGCGTGACCGTGCTCAACGGCCACGGACGGCTGGCGGGCAAGGGCAAGCTGGAAGTCACCGCGCCGGATGGCAAGACGAGTACCGTGTCGTCCGCCCACATCCTGCTCGCCACCGGCGCGCGCGCGCGCCAGCTGCCCGCGCTGYCGGCGGACGGCCAGACGGTCTGGACCTATCGCGAGGCGCTGGCGCCGCCCGTGGTGCCAAAGCGCATGCTGATCGTCGGTGCCGGTGCCATCGGCATCGAGTTCGCCAGCTTCTATCACGCGGTGGGCACCGAGGTGACGGTGGTCGAGATGGCGGACCGCATCCTGCCGGTGGAGGATGCCGACATCTCCGCGCAGGTGGCGAACAGCCTGAGCCGGGAAGGCATCGTGCTGCATACGGCCGCCAGCATCGGGAGCGCGGAACGCAAGGCGTCCGGCTGGTCCGTCGCACTGCAAGGCGGCAAGTCCGGCGGCGCGAAGATCGAGGCCGATGTCGTGCTGGTGGCGGCAGGCATCGTCGGCAACGTCGAAGACCTCGGGCTGGAGAAGACCGCCGTCAAGGTCGAGAAGACGCATATCGTGACCGATGCGTTCTGCCGCACGGCAGAGCCCGGCGTGTATGCCATCGGCGACGTGGCGGGCCCGCCCTGGCTGGCGCACAAGGCCAGCCACGAAGGCGTGATCTGCGTGGAACAGATCGCCGGGCTGCACCCGCATGCGCTCGATGCAACGCGCATCCCGGCCTGCACGTACAGCCATCCGCAAGTGGCCAGCGTAGGGCTGACCGAGGCGCAGGCCAGGGAACGCGGCCATCAGGTCAAGGTCGGCAAGTTTCCTTTCGTCGGCAACGGCAAGGCCATTGCCATGGGCAGCACCGCGGGCCTGGTGAAAGTCATATTCGACGCAGGCAGCGGCGAACTGCTCGGCGCCCATATGGTGGGCGACGAGGTCACCGAGATGATCCAGGGCTACGCCATCGCGCAGACGCTGGAGACCACCGAAGCCGACCTGATATCCGCCGTCCTGCCGCACCCGACCCTGTCCGAGGCCATGCACGAAGCCGTGCTCGCGGCCTACGGGCGCGCGCTGCATATCTGACCTCCCGGAGACAACATGTACAACTTCGATCAACGCACGCTGCTGCTGACCGGCGCCAATGGCGGCATCGGCCGTGAAACGGCCAGGCTGTTCCTGGCGCACGGCGCCAACCTGGTACTGACGGATCTCGACGAACCCGGCCTGGCTGGCTTTGCGCGCGAACTGGACCCCACCGGCGAGCGCGTCGCCACGCTGCGCATGGACGCCGCCAACCCTGACGAGACACCGCTCAAGCGCCTCGGCCATCCGCGCGAGATCGCCACAGCCATCGGCTTCCTGTGCAGCAACGCGGCCAGCTTTGTTACCGGCGAGGTGCTGCACGTCAATGGCGGGCTGTATATCGCGGGCTGATCCTCCGTCCGGCGGCCAAACAAGATCGCCGGATCCTGCTAACCTGCCGTCAGCGGCGCTGCGCCGAATCCCCCCAACATCGCTACGGAACYGGAACCAGACCATGTTGCAACTCCAAGACCCCTCCCTGCTGCGCCAGCAGTGCTATGTCGACGGCCGCTGGATCGATGCAGAGCGTCATATCGACGTGACCAACCCCGCCACCGGCGAGCGCGTCGGCCAGGTGCCCCTGCTGGGCGCCGGCGAGACACGCCAGGCCATCGAGGCCGCCAACCGCGCCCTGCCGGCCTGGCGCGCGCGTACCGCCAAGGAACGCTCCGCGCTGCTGCGCAAGTGGTTCGAACTGCTGCTGGCGAACCAGGACGACCTGGCCCGCATCATGACCGCCGAGCAAGGCAAGCCCTTTGCCGAAGCGCGCGGCGAGATCGGCTATGCCGCCTCCTTCATCGAGTGGTTCGCCGAGGAAGGCAAACGCGTCTACGGCGAGACCATTCCCGCGCCGGTCAGCAACCAGCGCATCGTCGTCACCAAGGAACCGGTAGGCGTGTGCGCGGCCATCACGCCGTGGAATTTCCCCGCGGCCATGATCACGCGCAAGGCTGGCCCGGCGCTGGCGGCGGGTTGCACGATGGTGGTCAAGCCCGCCTCGCAAACCCCGCTGACCGCGCTGGCGATGGTGGTGCTGGCGGAACGCGCCGGCATCCCCGCGGGCGTGCTGTCGGTCGTCACCGGCTCGGCTTCCGCCATCGGCGGCGAACTCAGCAGCAACCCGCTGGTGCGCAAGCTCACCTTTACCGGCTCGACGGAAGTCGGCCGTACGCTGATGGCGCAGACGGCGTCCACCATCAAGAAGGTCTCGATGGAACTGGGCGGCAACGCGCCCTTTATCGTGTTCGAGGATGCCGACCTGGATGCCGCCGTGGAAGGCGCCATCGTGTCCAAGTACCGCAACGCGGGACAGACCTGCGTCTGCGCCAACCGCCTCTATGTGCACAGCAAGGTCTATGACGCCTTCGCCGAAAAACTGGTCGCGGCGGTGCGCGCGCTGAAGGTGGGCAACGGCATGGAAGACGGCGTGCGCATCGGACCGCTGATCGACGGCAAGGCCGTGACCAAGGTCGAGGAACATATCACCGACGCGATCTCCAAGGGTGCGCGCGTGCTGCAAGGCGGCAAGCGTCACGCGCTGGGGCAATCGTTCTTCGAGCCTACCGTGCTGGCCGACGTGAAGCCCGGCATGCTGGTAGCGCGTGAAGAAACCTTCGGCCCGCTCGCGCCGCTGTTCCGCTTCGAGACCGAGGACGAAGTGGTCGCCATGGCCAACGACACGGAATTCGGCCTGGCGAGCTATTTCTACGCACGCGATCTCGGCCGCGTGTGGCGCGTTTCCGAGCGGCTGGAGTACGGCATGGTGGGCGTCAACACCGGCCTGATCTCGAACGAGGTAGCGCCCTTCGGCGGCGTCAAGCAATCGGGCGTGGGCCGCGAAGGCTCGCATTACGGTATCGAGGACTACCTGGTCATCAAGTACACCTGCATGGCCGGCATCTGAGCCATCGCCGTGCCCGCGGGACGGAGCGCGTCCGTCCCGCCTCCCGCCCCCCTCCCTCCACATTACCCAAGATCCCGCAATGCAGATCGATGGCAATACCCAGATTGTCGGCATCATCGCCGCCCCCATCGCGCACGTGCGCACGCCGCAACTCTTCAATGCCTCGGTAGCCCGCCAGGGCCTGAACGCCGTCTGCGTGCCCTTCCATGTGGATTCGGCGCAATTGCAGGCATTCCTCGCCGGCGCGCCGGCCGCGCAAAACCTGCAAGGCCTGGTCGTCACCATTCCACACAAGGAAAACGTGGTCGCCGCCTGTGGCGAACTGACCGACACCGCCCGCCTGGTCGGCTCCGTCAACGCCATGCGCTTCGACCGCGAGAAAGGCCACTGGACCGGCGGCAATTTCGATGGCGACGGCTTCGTCGCCGGCCTGCGCGAACGCGGCCACAGCCTGTCCGGCAAGCGTGTGCTGCAGCTTGGCGCCGGCGGCGCCGGCAAATCGATGGCCTACGCCATCGCCCGCGAGAACCCCGCCGAACTGGTCATCTACAACCGCTCCGCCGACAAGGCCGAAGAGCTCGCCGCGAGCCTGGGGAAAGCGCTGCCATCTGTCCCGATCCGCAGCGGCGACAACAACCCCTCCGGCTTCGACGTAGTCGTCAACGCCACGGCCCTCGGCCTGCGCGACACCGACCCCACGCCAGTACCCGCGCAACAGCTGAGCGCAGGCACGCTGGTGTGCGAAGCGGTGGTGCGCGACGGTGATACGCCCCTGCTCAAAGCCGCGCGCGAACTAGGTTGCACGGTGCACCACGGGCAGTGGATGCTGTACGGTCAGATCGTGGAAATCTCACGCTTCCTCGGCGTTCCGCTCGCACCGGAGTTTGTCGAACGGATCCTGGGGCCGGCGGACTGAGCGCGGGGAGAGCAAACCAGCGGATGGCAAGCGACCGACGTCGAAATCGTCGGCTGCCACTAAAGGAGAAAACGATGGCACGGGAAGTTCCGCTAACCAAGCCAGGCGAGATCCTGCAACTGGACTGGCTTGAGCCACTTGGGATCAGCCAGTACGCACTCGCCAAGGCAATCGATGTCCCGCCTCGGCGCATCAACCAGATCGTCAAGGGCGAGCGCGCCATCACCGCCGATACGGCCGTCCGGCTCGGCGTGTTCTTCGGCACCGATGCCCAAAGCTGGATGCACCTCCAAACCCACTACGACACCGAGATGGCAAAAGAAAAGATTGGCGCGGAGAAACTGGCAGCGATCAAGGAGCATGCCGTCGCCGCTTAGCGCTTTGCCTCTTCCACGTCATGCGAGCCCACCGGGGGTTCCTGGCGTGGGGAGTACCACCGGCATGCGGCATGCGAGAGTGAACGCCCGCCCTCTCCCGCAGGCGGGAGAGGGGAGCAAACCCGTGGATAGCAGAGGGTAGCGCGCCGGCGGATCCAGCCCCGCGCGAAAGCCCAAACGTTCGAGATCCGAGGACCAAGGCAAGGGCGCTGCCGCCAGATCAACGATTCGGTGTAGCCGTGTTTGCCGCCCGAGGGGCGGCAAACACCGGCCCGCGATGCGAAGCGAGCCGTCAAGGTGTACC
>NZ_JBFTLX010000056.1:0-30403 GCF_056396665.1 Cupriavidus sp. 05T313
CCCCCTGCGGGGGGCTGCCGGTCACTCTTCTTTGCTTCGGCAAAGAAGACTAACGAGAAGAAAGCCGACCCTGCCGGGGRYAGAGCAATAAGGCTCTCGAATATCGGTGGTTTCGTCGTACGGCCCAGAGTGCCGGCGGGCATCTGCCGGTACCGGCTTGACTGACCACGAACCTGCCAGCTTCCGGGATTGACGGTGGGGCCCCCGGTAGCGGACATCACTTGCTTCAAGCCGTCTGTCGCTCGCGGAGTGACCGGCCACGAAGTTGCAGGCGCACCGGTTCCGTCGTGGGCGCGGTGGCACCGGATTGATATGCCCGAGACCTTGACCACCGCGCCCGCCCCACCACGAAACCATTGACTGGCGATGTGTCGTGATGGCCCGTGCCGGTAACGGCAGATTGCCGAATGGGCAAGGTTCCGCTACCGGGGGCCGTACTACGAATCCCGGAAGCTGGCAGCGTCGTGGCCCGTCAAACCGGTTCCGGCAGATGCCAGCAGAACTGTGGCCGTACGACGAAACCAGCACCCCTAGCGCCCGCGATTGCTCTGCCCCCGGCAGGGTCGGCTTTCTTCTCGTTAGTCTTCTTTGCCAAAGCAAAGAAGACTAACCGGCAGCCCCCCGCAGGGGGGATGTCGTATGGCTGTTGGGTACAAGAGCCAACACCGCTCAAAGAAACACCGACCAACCCCGCAAAAAAACGTGACCCCCACCATCATCCAGCCAAAACCAAAACCCTCACTTAGCCACCGGCATCGTAAATTCCGCACCCTTGCCGATGCTGTCCGGCCAGCGCTGCATGATGCTCTTGTACCGCGTATAGAAGCGAATGCCTTCTTCACCGTAAGCATGGTGATCGCCGAACAGCGAACGCTTCCACCCGCCAAAGGAGTGCCATGCCATCGGCACCGGAATCGGCACGTTGATGCCGACCATGCCAACCTGGATCTGGCGCGAGAAAGCGCGCGCCACGCCGCCGTCGCTCGTGTAGCACGACACGCCATTGCCATACTCGTGCGCGTTGATCAGGTCCACCGCCTGGGCAAAGTCATGCACCCGCACCACCGACAACACCGGCCCGAAGATCTCTTCCTTGTAGATCGTCATGTCCGGCGTGACATTGTCGAACAGCGTGCCGCCGACATAGAAGCCATCTTCATGCCCTTCGACCTTGTGGCCGCGGCCATCGGTCACCAGCTTCGCACCTTCTTCCACGCCCTTGGCGATATAGCCTTCCACCTTGGCCTTGTGCGCGGCGGTCACCAGCGGACCCATCTCGGCATCGGCTTCCATGCCGTTGCGGATCTTCAGCGACTGCGCGCGTTCGGCCAGGCGCGGGACCAGCTTGTCGGCGACGTCGCCCACCGCCACGGCTACGGAGATCGCCATGCAGCGTTCGCCCGCCGAGCCATAGGCCGCGCCGATCAGCGCGTCCACCGCCTGGTCGAGGTCGGCGTCGGGCATCACCACCAGGTGGTTCTTGGCGCCGCCCAGGGCCTGCACSCGCTTGCCGTGCTTCGTGCCCTCGGTATAGATGTACTCGGCAATCGGGGTCGAGCCGACAAAGGACAGCGCCTGCACATCCTTGTGCGCCAGCAGCGCGTCGACGGCTTCCTTGCCGCCCTGCACCACGTTGAACACGCCGTCCGGCAGGCCGGCCTGCTTGAGCAGGTCGGCGATCAGCAGCGAGGGCGAGGGATCGCGCTCGGACGGCTTGAGCACGAAGGTGTTGCCGCAGGCCAGCGCCACCGGGAACATCCACATCGGCACCATCACGGGGAAGTTGAACGGCGTGATGCCGGCCACCACGCCCAGCGGCTGGCGCAGGTTCCAGTTGTCGATGCCGCCGCCGATGTTGTCGGTGAAGTCGGTCTTGAGCAGGTTGGGAATGCCGCAGGCRAATTCCACCACCTCGATGCCGCGGGTGACTTCGCCCTTGGCGTCCGAGAACACCTTGCCGTGCTCGCGCGTGATCAGCGCGGCGAGGTCGTCATGGTGGCGGTCGAGCAGCTCCTTGAACTTGAACAGGATGCGGGCGCGCTTGAGCGGCGCGGTCTCGGACCAGGCCGGGAAGGCCGCGTGCGCGGCGGCTACCGCGGCATCCACGTCCTGCGCGGAGCCTAGCGCCACGCGCCCGGCCACCGCGCCGGTGGCGGGGTTGAATACGTCGGCATAACGGTCCGACGAGGCGGCGCGCACGGTGCCGCCGATGTAATGCGCGATGTCGGCGATCTGCCGGTTTTCTGCGATGTTCACGTCAGTGTTCCTTGTGTTGTTCCTGCCATGCGTGCGTACTTACTGCACGTCTTGCAGGACCTTCTTCACGGTGTCGAACATTTCGCCGATCTGCTCTTCCGTGATGATCAACGGCGGCGAGAAGGCGAGGATATCGCCGGTGTAGCGCACCAGCACGCCGCGTTCCAGGCATTTGAGGAAGGCCTCGTAGCCGCGCGCGCCGGGCTGGCCGGGACGCGGCTCCAGTTCGATGCCGGCCACCATGCCGAGGTTGCGGATGTCCTTCACGTGGGGGGCGCCGCGCACAGCGTGCACAGCGGCTTCAAATTTGGGCGCCAGTTCGGCGGCACGGCCGAACAGGTTCTCGTTCTTGTAGATATCCAGCGTGGCGATGGCCGCGGCCGCTGCCAGCGGATGGCCGGAATAGGTGTAGCCGTGCAGGAACTCGATCGCGCCCGGCGCGGCGGAGTTGACCACGGTGTCGTGCACTTCGCGCCTGACCGCCACCGCGCCCATCGGCACGGCCGCATTGTTGATGGCCTTGGCCATCGTGATCAGGTCCGGCGTGACCTTGAAGCGCTCGGCGGCGGTGGCCGCGCCCAGGCGGCCGAAGGCGGTGATGACTTCGTCGAAGATCAGCAGGATGCCGTGCTTGCTGGTGATCTCGCGCAGCTTTTCGAGATAGCCCACCGGCGGCACCAGCACGCCGGCCGAACCGGCCAGCGGCTCGACGATCACGGCAGCCACGTTCGACGGATCGTGCAAGGCCAGGATGCGCTCCAGGTCCTCGGCCAGGTGCCCGCCCCATTGCGGCTGGCCCTTGGAGTAGGCAGCCTCGGCAATATTGAGCGTGGCCGGCAGGTGGTCCGTGCCAGGCATCAGGTTGGCCGAGAAGACCTTGCGGTTGCCGCCGATGCCGCCCACCGCCATGCCGCCGAAGCCCACGCCGTGATAGCCGCGCTCGCGGCCGATAAAGCGGGTGCGCTGGCCTTCGCCGCGCGCGCGATGGTACGCCAGCGCGATCTTCAGCGCGGTGTCGACCGATTCCGAACCCGAGTTGGTGAAGAAGATGCGGTCCAGCCCGGACGGCATGATGGCGGCCAGCTTGGTGGCGGCCTCGAATGTCAGCGGGTGGCTCATCTGGAATGGCGGCGCATAGTCCAGGGTCTGCACCTGGCGCGCGACCGCTTCCGAGATCTCCTTGCGGCAGTGGCCGGCGGCCACGCACCACAGGCCGGCGCAACCGTCGAGGATCTGGCGGCCGTCATGCGAGGTGTAGTACATGCCGCTGGCCGAGGCGAGCAGGCGCGGCGCCGCCTTGTACTGGCGGTTGGCGGTAAACGGCATCCACAGGGCATCGAGATCGGGGATCACGGTCTTGGCGGCATCCATACGTCCTCCTCAGGGCATTGGCTCGGGCGGCGGCGGTTGCGCCGCACCGGGGTTGTCGAGTGATTCTGGCGAATGCGGCCACTGTAGCGGCCCGGCCCGGCTTAAAGAATATACGGTCGGCAAAACATCACCTGACCGTACAGTTAAGACTATGACAACTGTACAGAATTCAAAAGGCGCGCTACATGCCGGCTTGCCGCCATGCCCGGCCCTGGCGCGCCCCGCGGCGCGCAATCCCGCCCCGGAAGCCATGTTCGCGCTGCGGTGCCGCAATGCCGCGCGGGACGAAGACGCTTCCCATCGCACCACTACGGCCACTAAACTGTACAGGTTGATTCTGACATATGACGCATGCTAAACCTTGAACTGGTCCGCAGCCGGCGCAGCGGGGACACCCTGACCGAACAGATCGTGGCCGGCATCGCCAGCCTGATCGACCGGCGCGTGCTGCGCGCCGGCGTGGCGCTGCCCTCGGTGCGGCGGTTCGCCCAGCAACACGGCGTCAGCACCTTCACCGTGGCCGAGGCCTACGGCCGCCTGACCGCGCTGGGCTACCTCGGCGCGCGCGCGGGTTCCGGCTATACGGTGGCGCACCGCCACGCGCCGGCCGGCCAGGCGCCAGCGGCGCGCTGGGAGGCACCGGGGCTGAATGCCGCCTGGCTGTTGTCGGACGTCTTCGCCGACCATTCGGTGCCCATCAAGGCGGGCGCGGGCTGGCTGCCCGGCGACTGGCTCAACGAGGAGGGACTGCACCAGGCCATGCGCGCCGCGGCGCGGGTGCCCGCGGCGCAGGTCTCGGGCTATGGCCATCCTTACGGCTTTGGCGCGCTGCGCGAGCATATCGCCGCCGGCCTCAGCCAGTACGGCATGCCAGTCCAGGCCCAGCAGGTAGTGCTGACCCAGGGCGCCACGCAGGCGCTGGACCTGGTGGTGCGCACCTTGCTGCGGCCGGGCGACACGGTGCTGGTGGAAGACCCGTGCTACTGCAACCTGCTGCAGATCCTGCGCCTGGCCGGGCTGCAGGTGATCGGCGTGCGCCGCACCGCCAGCGGGCTGGACACCGACGCGCTCGACCACGCCATCAGGAGCCATGCACCGCGTGCCCTGTTCGTCAACACCGTGCTGCAGAATCCCACCGGCGGCACGCTTACCAGCATGAACGCGCACCGCGTGCTGCAACTGGCCGAGCAATACCGGCTGCTGGTCGTGGAGGACGATATCTACCGCGAACTGGCGCCCGCCGGCTCGCCCATGCTGGCGGCCATGGACGGCCTCTCGCACGTGATCTACATCAACGGTTTTTCCAAGACCATCACGCCGTCGCTGCGGGTGGGCTACCTGGCAGCCAGCCCCGATCTGGCCAAGGCGCTGGCCCGCACCAAGATGGCGGTGGGGCTGACGTCATCGGAAGTGACGGAACGGCTCGTGTATTCGGTGCTGACCAGCGGCCACTACGGCCGCCACGTGGCGGCGCTGGCCGAACGGCTGCGCGCCCAGCAGGACCGGATCACGGAGAAGATGGAAGCGCACGGGCTGGAAGTGCTGCTGCGCCCGGAAGGCGGCATGTTTGCCTGGGCACGGATGCGCCCGCGAGACGGGAACGAGCAGGCCGCCCTGTCAGGCAACCGGCTGGCAACGCTGGCACTGGAGCACGGCATCTGGCTGGCACCGGGCTCCTACTTCGAGCCGGAAGAAGGCGACTCGCCCTGGATACGGTTCAATGTCGCGACCACCGACGCGCCCGCGCTATGGCGCTTTTTCGACACGCTGCGCGGCGCGGATAGCCGGGGGGCGGAGACCGGACTTCCCGAGCCGGCCTCGCGCGCCGCGCGCAATCCGCGTGCCGGCATGGTCAAGCTGGCCTGAGCGCCGGCCCGGGCCAGCCGCCGTTGCCGGTTCAGAAGCGATAACGCATGTAACCCGTGTAAAAACCGCTACCCGGATTGGGCTGCTTGMTACCGGCATTGGAGACATGCTGGTAGCGGAAGCCGGCTTCGTAAGCAGTCTTGGGGCCGAATGCCATGCCTACGCCGATCATGTCGGAGAACTGGAACAGGCTGCCGGAGCGGTGCTCGTCGGAGGTGGCCTTGTGGCTCATCATGCGCACGCCTACCGAAGCTTCCAGGAAGGGGACCAGCGAGCCGCCGCGCTTTTCCAGGCGAAAGATCGGCGAAAAACCGAACTCGGTCACATTCTGGGCATTGGTGCCGCTGCGGGCATTCCATTCGGCCAGTTCGGCCTCCCACTGCAGCTTGACCAGCCAGCCCTGCGGGTTGCCCCAGGCAAAGCCTGAATCCCAGTTGACGCCGATTTCGTACTTGTTGATGTTGTGGCCAGGATCGCGGCCGAAGGCCACGTGCACCCCGGGATCGGCATGCGCCAGCGCGCTGGTACCAAGGGCAGCCACGGCGCCAAGCGCCTTGATATGCGTTACAAGCCGGTGGGCAAGGCCGGCGTTCTTCTTATCTCTGGTCATGTACATGGTGGGTGGTGAATACCGCGAAGAATGGCAAGTCCTAGCGAAAACCTTGCCACCTCCCAGCGGCAAGGCCGACCACCCGTACTCAGGACCAGAGGCGTTCCACCACCCAGCTCGCGGTCACGCAGATCGCGAGCCAGGCGCTCATGCATCCGGCAATAAATCGGTAAGTCATGTCAATTTCCGCAACAAACGCCTGGGGACAAGCGAATAATTCCGGAATTATACATCCATCCATGAATGTATGTTGAGGGCTGACGCGGATTCGGCTAGGACCTGACTTAATGGTCAGGGATTATGCGCCTCCGGGCGGCGTAATGCTTGCGGTACCAAAGCCCTGTTGCCGCGCCGCGTCAACCCTCCTGGCCTGTGGTGCCCGGCGGCACCCGCCTCTCACCCCACCGTTGCGTATTCCAGCGTCTTTGGCGTCTTCACGATCACCTCGGGGCGTTCGCCCACCACCACCGTATCGTCCAGCCGGAAGCCCCCCAATCCGTAGACATAGATGCCGGGCTCGGCCGAGTACACCTCGCCCGGCAACAGCGCCCGCGTATTGAAGGCCATGTCTTCCGGGTACTCGTGCAGCATCAGGCCGACCGCGTGGCCTGTGCGGTGAAAGATGTACTCGCCCAGGCCCGCGCGCTCGATCACGGCCTGTGCCGCAGCGTCCATATCGCAGACRCGGCGTCCGGTCACCGCGGCCGCTACCGCGGCATCGGTGGCTTCGGCGGCGACCTCGTAGCAATGTGCCTGGCGCGCATCCGGCCTGCCGCAGAACCAGGTGCGTTCGTTCTCGACGTAGTAGCCATTCAGGCGCGGCAGGATCAGGTTGACGATAGTGTCGCCGGCCGCGATGCGCGCCCCGCACGCGGCGCCGTCGCCATGCGGCGACGCCGAGGCGGGCCCCGTCAGTGTCCAGCACTTGAGAATGTCGAAATCCTCGCCGGGGAAACGGCGCGCCGCTTCCTCCACCATCAGCGCCGACATGGCGTGGTCCAGCTCCTGCACCAGCCGGCCTGCGCGGATATTCTCGCGATAGCGGTCCTGCACCCAGTCGGTCAGCGCCCCCAGTTCACGCATCACCTGCAGTTCCTCGGCATGCTTGACCCAGCGCATGCCGCGCATCTCGGCCAGGGCCGGGCGCAAAGTAAGCTCGGGCAGGTAGCGCTGCGCCGCCGCCAGGATCGGGTGCGCCACATCGACGGCAATGCGCGAACCGCCCAGCCCGTGCGCGGCCAGCAGCGACGCCACCACCTCGGGCAACTGTGGCGCCAGCGCCAGCCGCCGCGCGACGCGCGGATGCTCGGCATAGTAGGTCACATCGCGCAGCCAGACCTTCTCCTTTTCCGCGCACAAGCGCATATGGTTGGTGGATAGCTCGTTCATCACCGCGAAGGGCTCGCCATTGCGCGGCACGAACACAAATAYGGGGCGTTCCCACGGCCAGACATCAAGCTGGAAATTGGTGGCGAACTGGAAGAAGTCCGGGGTGGCGAATACCAGCGCGTCAACGCGGAGGCGGTCCATCAGCGCGTGCATCATGGACAGTCGGTAGTCGCGCACGGCGGTCGTGATCTGGGGCATGTCTTGTCTCCTTGAAAGTCGGTGCGGTAAAGCCAGGCGTGGTGCGGATGCGTGGTGCGGATCAAAGGGCGATGCCGAGCTTGCGGATCAGCGGGCCCCAGGCCTGCGCGTCGCGCTGCATATAGCGCTGCACTTCGTCAGGCGGGCCCTTGATCGGCTCCAGGAACTGGTTGGCCAGCTTGTCCTTGAACGCGGGCTCGTCCATGGCCGCATCGATGTCGGCATTGATCTTGCGCACCAGCGGCGCCGGCGTGCCGGACCTGGCGACGATGGCGTACCAGCCCGGCACCGCCACGTCGTAGCCAAGCTCCTTGAATGTGGGCACATCGGGCAGCGCCGCCAGGCGCCGCTCGCCGGTCACCGCCAGCGGCACCAGCTTCTTGCCGGTGATATAGGGCTGCACGCCCGCCAGCACGTTCATCATCGCCGGGGTCTCGCCCGACATCAGGCTGGTCGATCCGCCGGCGCCGTTGAACGGCACATGCTGCAGCTTGATGCCGGCGCGCTCGGCCACCAGTTCCATGGCCAGATGCGTGGAATTGCCGATGCCACCGGAGGCATAGCTGATGCCGCCCGGCCGCGCCTTGGCCAGCCGCACGAACTCCGCGAAGCTGGTGGCATGCATGGCCGGCGCCACCACCAGCACGAAGGGCGAGTTCGCCAGCATCGCCACGCCGGCCAGGTCGCGCTGCGGCACATAGGGCAGCGAGGGATACAGGAAGGGATTGAAAGCCAGGTTGGAAACGCCGGCGAAAAACAGCGTGTAGCCGTCGGCCGGTTGTTGCAGCACGTAGTTGATCGCC
Organism: Cupriavidus sp. 05T313; assembly: GCF_056396665.1. Taxonomy (NCBI): domain Bacteria; kingdom Pseudomonadati; phylum Pseudomonadota; class Betaproteobacteria; order Burkholderiales; family Burkholderiaceae; genus Cupriavidus; species Cupriavidus sp. 05T313. Next base: position 8,494 of record NZ_JBFTLX010000056.1, read on the forward strand.
AGTACGCCATTGGCGCCTGGCCTGTTTTCCACCACCACGCTGCGCCCCCAGCGCTTGCCAAGCGCTTCAGCCAATGCGCGCGCAAGCACATCGTTGCCGGTTCCGCCGGCCTGCGGCACCACGAGCCGCACGGGGCGCTGCGGCCACGCCTCCGCCCAGCCGGCGGCGCCGTATGACATTCCCGCCACGGCTAGCGCGGCGCCCACTATCAGCGTTCGTCTCTTCACATCGTTCTCCTCTCGAATCCCCTGGACGCGCCTCATGACGGACCCATCCGGTTTACTGTACCATGTGGTACACGCAAAAGAAAACAGGACCGGCACAGGGCCTGCCATCGCGGCAAGAGCCGGTGAGAAAGCTTGAAGGGGAAGCGGAGACGCATTGCCGCGGCAGCGGCAACAACTGCTGCGCGGCGCCGTGATGGCGCCGCGTCGGGATCAGGCTTCGTGGCCGGGCTTTGCGCCCGCCGCCCTGGGCGCGTTCTGCATGCGCGCGAAATACTTCAGCGCGGCGGTGGTGCCCTTGCGATCGCCCGTGGTGACGAGATCCAGCAGCAGCCCGCGCATCGTGGCCACCTCGACTCGGGCACGCAGCTTCGCCTCGCTGGTGCTCAACCCGAGCTGCTTGTGAAAGCGCTCGGTCAGCGCGCCGGTCCAGCTGCCGATCACGTCATCGAGGAAGACATGGAAGCGCTCGCGATCGCGAATGGCGCGCCMGTAGATCTCGAACAGCAACTGGATGATGGGGAGGTAGTTGTCCGCCGAGTAGCGCGCCCAGGCCACTTCCAGCGCCCGCGCGGGATCGGCCTCGCTGGCGGCCAGGCTGGCGCGCGCATCCAGTTCGGCATGGCGGATGCGGCGCAGCACCGCTTCCCAGAACTGGTCGCCGGAGCCGAAGTAGTAGATCAGCATGCGGTGGCTGGTACCGACCGCTTCGGCGATATTGCGCAGCGACAGGTCGCCGATGCCGTGCTCCAGCACATGACGCACGGCGGCGTCCAGCAACTGGATGGCCTGGTCGCTGGTGGCGCGGCTTTCGGCAAGCGTATCGGCGGCGGGGTTCTTGCGGGGCGGCATGGATGGGTGAGACGCGATCGGTCGGGCACGGGTGCGAAGACAGCGAGTGTAAGCCAGGCCGGCGCGTCATGCATCCACCTCCTGCCGCGCGTCCGGCGCGCTCAGCCTGCGCCCAGCAGGAAGGGCAACGTCTCCTCCAGCAGCAACGCCGGCGCTTCCTCGGCGATGTAATGCCCGCAAGGCAGGCTCTTGCCATCCACGCTGCGCGCCACCTTGCGCCACTCTTCCAGCGGCGCGAAGCAGCGGCCCACGGCGCCCTGCTCGCCCCACAGCGCCAGCATGCTGCACTCGACCTTGCGCCCCGCGGCCAGGTCGGCGCGGTCGTGATCGAGATCGACCGAGGCGCTGGCGCGGTAGTCCTCGCACAAGCCGTGCGCCGCGCCGGGCAGGCTGAGGCAGCGCAGATACTCGGCCATGGCCGCCGGCGTGAACGGCGCCAGCCCGGCGCTGCGGCTGCCCATGGTGTTACGCAGGTAGAGCGCCGGATCGGCCTCGATCAGCGTCTCGGGAAACGGCGCGGGCCGGATCAGGAAGAACCAGTGGTAGTACGCCAGCGCGAACTGCAGGTTGGTCTGCTCGTACATCGCCAGCGTGGGCGCGATATCGAGCGTGACCAGCCGCCGCACGGCATCCGGATGGTCCAGCGCCATGCGGTGGGCCACGCGCGCACCCCGATCGTGCGCCATCACCAGGAAGCGCTCGAAGCCCAGCGCGCGCATCACCGCCACCTGGTCCTGCGCCATGCTGCGCTTGCTGTAGTTGGCATGGTCGGGCAGCCCGGCGGGCTTGCCGCTGTCGCCGTAACCGCGCAGGTCGGTGGCGACCACGGTGAAATGCCGGGCCAGCKCGCCRGCCACCTTGTGCCAGATCACATGCGTTTGCGGATGGCCRTGCAGCAGCAGCAAGGCCGGGCCCTGGCCGCCGACGAAGGCGTTGATCTCGACTTCGCCGCAGCGGATGCGGCGCGGGGTGAAACCTTCGAACACAATCGGTCCTCCTTCAGGCGGACAGCCGCGCCATGGTCTTGGCGGCGACGTCCTGCAGCCAGGGCTGCGCATGGTGATGCCGCCGCGCGAACCCGGCGATCCGCGACGACTGTGCCAGCGTCGCGCCGATCATGTCCAGGCCCTGGCGGAACAGGGTGCGATGGCGCTCGGCCAGCGTGAAGCCGGCGCGCACGGCGCCCGCGCTCACCGTCATGGCCGCGAGGTCGATCTCGATCCGGACCGGCGCCTCGCGCGACACCTCGACCATCAGCGCATCCACTTCGGCCTGCGGCAGCATCACCAGCAGCAGGCGGTTGTTGATCGCATTCGAATAAAAAATCTCGCCAAAGCTCGGCGCGATCACCGCGCGGATGCCGAATTGCTGCAGGCCCCACACCGCGTGCTCGCGGCTCGAACCACAGCCGAAGTTGGGGCCCGCCACCAGCACGCCCGCGCCCCGGTAGCGTGGCTGGTTGAGCACGAACTCCCGGCGCGGCGCGCCCTGCGCGTCGAAGCGCATATCGTAGAGCAGGCCACGGTCCAGCCCGGCCTTGTCGATGATGCGCAGGAACTGCTTGGGCATGATCTGGTCGGTGTCGAGATTGCCGATGGGCAGGGGCGCGCCGAGGGCGGCGATCAGATCGGCATCAGGGTCAGGCATCGAATCAGGCATCGGTATGCTCCAGGCGGCGTACATCGGTGATGCAGCCGGTCAGCGCGGCGGCGGCGGCCATCGCGGGACTCATCAGGTGGGTGCGCCCGGCGCGCCCCTGGCGTCCCTCGAAATTGCGGTTGGTGGTGGAGGCGCAGCGCTCGCCCGGCGCGAGCACGTCGTCATTCATGGCCAGGCACATGGAGCAGCCGGGCTTGCGCCACTCGAAGCCGGCATCGAGCAGTACCCGCGCAATGCCTTCGTCCTCGGCCTGCCGGCGCACCGCGCCCGAGCCGGGCACCACCATCGCGCGCACGCCTTCGGCCACCTTGCGCCCGCGCACGATGGCGGCCACCGCGCGCAGGTCTTCGATGCGGCCGTTGGTGCACGAGCCGATAAACACGCGCTGCACCGGCAAGCCCTCGAGCGAGGCGCCCGCCTGCAGGCCGATGTAGCCGAGCGCCTTGGCGGCGGCGCTGCGCGCCGTTTCGTCGGCCGCTTCCTCCACCAGTGGGACGCGCGCGTCGATGGGGATGGCCTGGTCGGGACTGGTGCCCCAGCTCACATAGGGCGCGACGTTGCCGGAGTCGAATCCCAGCTCGCTATCGAAGCGCGCATCCGCATCCGAACGCAGATCGCGCCAGCACGCCAGCGCGCGCTCGCGCATCGTTGCGTCGATATCCGCTGCGCGTGCCAGCACGTAGTCGATGGCGCGCGCATCCGGTGCGATCAGCGCGCCGCGCGCGCCGGCTTCCACCGTCATATTGCAAAGCGTCATGCGCGCCTCGATGGTGAGCGCATCGATGGCACTGCCGGCAAATTCCACCACATAGCCGCGCGCGCCCTGGGCGCCGATGCGGCTGATGATGTGCAGGATCAGGTCCTTCGCGGTGACGCCGCGCGGCAGCATGCCGTCCACGCGGATACGCATGTCCTTCGCCACGCGGTAGACCAGCGTCTGCGTGGCCAGCACATGCTCCACCTCCGACGTGCCGATGCCGAAGCCGAGCGCGCCCAGCGCGCCGTAGGTGGTGGTATGGCTGTCGCCGCACAGCACCACCATGCCGGGCCGGATCATGCCGTGCTCGGGCGCGATCACGTGCTCGATGCCCTGCAGGGCATAGTCGGTGTCGAACAGGGGTATGCCGTGCTGCACGCAGTTGCGCTTGAGATTGCGCGCCTGCAGCGCCGAGGCGGGGTCTTGTATGCGGCGCGGGCTTTCCGCATGAGTGGGGATGACATGGTCCACCACCGCCACCTGCTGGCCAGGCGACGGCACGCCCCGGCCCTGCGCGGCCAGCCCGGCGAATGCCTGCGGGCTGGTGTACTCGTTCATCAGGTGCAGATCCGCGTAGAGCAGCACGTGATCGGCGTCGAGCGCGGCCACGGTATGCGAATCCACCAGCTTGCGATAGAAGGTAAGGCCTGACATGGGGCTCTGCCTGCGTTGAATGGCGTTGAATTGGGTTGAAGAGTATCGAGAGACCAGTTTAACCATTGAACCCATCGCTATAATTTCATCTACAGACTTTCATTCAGTCGCCAGATTCACCAATCCCCGGCCTAACCGCATCGTTCCGCATCGTGGACAACTTCTCGGACCTAGCCTTCTTCGTCACCCTGGTCAAGCGCGGCAGCCTGGCCGGCGCGGCCCAGCAATCCGGCATCACGCCATCGGCGGCCAGCAAGCGGYTGACGGCGCTGGAAGCGCGCCTTGGCGTGCGCCTGCTCAACCGCACCACGCGCCGCCTGAGCGTGACGCAGGAGGGCGAGGCTTACCTCGCGCAGGGCGCGCGCATCCTGGCCGAACTGGAGGAACTGGAACAGGGCCTGGGCGGCAGCCGGGTAGCGCCGCGCGGGCTGCTGCGGGTCAACGCCACGCTCGGCTTCGGCCGGCGTCACGTGGCGCCGGCAGTGGGCGCCTTCCTGCTGGCCTGCCCGGAGGTGGAGGTGCAGCTTGAACTGACCGACCGGCCGCTCAACCTGGCCGAAGCCGGCTTCGATGTCGGCATCCGCGTGGGCGACCTGCCCGATGCGCGCCTCGCCGCCAGGCCTCTTGCCCACAATCGCCGGCTGCTGTGCGCATCGCCGCGCTACCTGGCCAGCCACGGCGCGCCGGGCTCGCCGCGCGAACTGCAGCAGCACCGCTGCATCGTGATCCGGGAAAGCGATGCCACCTACGGCACCTGGCAACTGCGCTCGGCGAGCCGACAGGAGACCGTCAAGGTGCGCGGGCCGGCCAGCACCAACGACGGCGAAGTGGCGCTCGGCTGGGCCTTGCAAGGCCACGGCATCCTGATGCGCTCCGAATGGGAGGTGGCGCCGATGCTCCGGTCCGGGCGGCTGCGGCAAGTGCTGCCCGACTGGGAAACGCCGCCCGCCGACGTATTCGCGGTATTCCTCACGCGCGACCACCTCACGGCCAAGGTGCGCGCCTTCGTCGATTTCCTGGCGGAGCACTTCGCGGCGCACCGCGTGCAGGGCGCGCCTTATAGCGGGTGGTAGCCGCCCGCCGCTAGCCGCGCAGGAATGCCAGCGCCAGCCCGGCGGCGCCGCAAGCGAGGATGACGGGGATCACCCCGGCCTTGAAGCGGAACAGCGCCACCGCCGCGGCCAGCCCGATCAGGGCCGAAGGCCAGTCGAAGCGCCCGTGCAGCCCGGCGGGCCACAGCACGTGATAGGCGAAGAACACCGCCAGGTTGACGATCACGCCCACCACCGCCGCCGTGATGGCGGTCAGCGGCGCGGTGAACTTCAGGTTGCCGTGCGTGCTTTCCACGAACGGGCCGCCCAGCAGGATGAACAGGAAGGACGGCAGGAAGGTGAAGAAGGTCACCACCGTTGCCGCCGCCATGGCCGATGCCACCGCCGCATCGGCGCCGAGCACGGTATGCGTCCAGCCGCCGACAAAGCCAACGAAGGCCACCACCATGATGAGCGGTCCGGGCGTGGTTTCCCCCAGCGCCAGCCCGTCGATCATCTGCGGCGCGGTAAGCCAGTGGTAATGCTCGACCGCGCCCTGGTAGACGTACGGCAGCACCGCATAGGCGCCGCCGAAAGTCATCAGCGCGGCCTTGGTGAAAAACCAGCCCATTTGCGTCAGCGTGCCCTGCCAGCCGTAGCGCCATGCCAGCGCGCCGGTCGCCAGGGCCCAGATCGCCAGGAAAACCGCCAGCACCCGCGCGAATCGCTTCCAGGTGAAAACGGCATGCGCCGGCGTGGGCGTGTGGTCGTCCAGCAACGCGGGCCCGAAGCCGGCCTTGCCCGCGCCATGCCCGCCGCCGCTGGTGAAGCGCGCCGGCGCGAACCGGCCGCCCACATGGCCGATCACGCCCGCGGCCAGCACAATGGCGGGGAACGGCAACCCGAGCGCGAAGATCGCGACGAACGAGGCCGCCGCGATCGCCCACAGCCAGCTGTTCTTCAGCGCCCGCGAGCCGATCCGCCAGGCGGCGGACACCACGATGGCCGTCACCGCCGGCTTGATGCCGTACAGCACGCCCGCCACCGCCGGCACCTCGCCAAAGCGCATGTAGATCCACGACAGCAGCATCAGGATCAGCAGCGAAGGCAGCACGAACAGCCCGCCGGCGATCACCCCGCCCCAGGTGCGGTGCATCAGCCAGCCGATATAGGTCGCCAGTTGCTGCGCTTCCGGGCCGGGCAGCACCATGCAGTAGTTGAGCGCGTGCAGGAAGCGGCTCTCGGAGATCCAGCGGCGCCGCTCGACCAGGTCCTCATGCATGATGGCGATCTGCCCGGCGGGCCCGCCGAAGCTGATAAAGCCCAGCTTGAGCCAGTACCAGAAGGCCTGGCGCAAGGTAATGGCGGCGGGGGCGACGGCGTCTGGCGTGGTGCTAGTTGCTTGCATGAGTGCGGTTCTTGGGATGGTTCGCCAGCGGCAGGTCGGGCGCATAAGATAGCAGAGACTTGTGTCAGCAACCCACACCGCCGTCAGGGATGAGGCGGCTTTGCAACGCCGGGACTGATACCCTTGCGACACCCCCAAGGAAAGCCATGCATAGCAACGACCTGTCCCGCTGGACCCACAGCCACGTATTCGACACCGGCAACCGCGCCGCCGAGCGTGGCACCCGCCTGGTGATGCTGATCACCGCCGTCACCATGGTCGCCGAAATCGCCGCCGGCCTGTGGTTCAACTCGATGGCCTTGCTGGCCGACGGCTGGCACATGAGCTCGCACGCGCTGGCGATCGGGCTCACCGCCTTCGCCTACGCCGCGGCGCGCCGCTATGCCGCGGACAAGCGCTTTGCCTTCGGCGCGTGGAAGATCGAAGTGCTGGCCGGCTTTGCCAGCGCGATCTTCCTGCTCGGCGTGGCCGCGCTGATGGTGTTCGGCTCGGTCGAGCGGCTGTTCAGCCCGCAGGCCATCCACTACCGCGAAGCCATGGCGGTGACCATCGTCGGATTGCTGGTCAACCTCGGCTGCGCGCTGATCCTCGGTGGCGCCCATCATGATCACGGCCACGGCCACGGCCACGACCACGCCCATGATCACGGGCACGATCACGGCAAACATCACGACCTCAACCTGCGCTCCGCCTACCTCCACGTGCTGGCCGACGCCGCCACCTCGGTGCTGGCGGTGCTGGCGCTGGCCGGCGGCTGGTGGCTCGGCCTGGGCTGGCTCGACCCGGTGATGGGGCTGGTGGGCGCCGCGCTGGTCGGCCACTGGGCACTGGGCCTGCTCAGGCAGACCGGCACGGTGCTGCTCGACCGCGAGATGGATCACCCGGTGGTGGAGGAAGTGCGCGAGGTGCTGGCCGGCTTCGACCAGGGCCCCGAAGGCACGCGCGTGACGGACCTGCACGTATGGCGCGTGGGCAAGCAGAAATTCGCCGTCATCGCCAGCCTGGTCACGCACGACGCCGCGCTGACACCCGCGCGCGTCAGGCAGGCGCTGTCGGTCCACGAAGAACTGGTGCACGTGACGGTGGAGATCCACCGCTGCGATCATGACGGCGCCACCGCGGCGCACCGGCACGCATGACCCACTGACGCACTACGCCAGCCCGCGCTGCGCGGCCGCCACGGCCGCCGTGCGGGTTTCCACCCCGAGCTTCTCGTAGATGTGTTCGAGATGCTTGTTGACGGTGCGCGGGCTCATGCCGAGGATCTCGGCCACGTCGCGGTTGGTCTTGCCGCGCGCCACCCAGACCATCACCTCGGCCTCGCGCGGCGTCAGTTCCGATGGCGGCGCGCTCGTGGCCGCGTGCACCGGATGCGCGGCGAGTTCCACCACCATCACGCCCGCCGTCGCGCCTGTCAGCCGGCGCAGGGACAACCCGCCCGGCAGCAAGCCCGGCGCGGCCACATCCTCCTGCAGCGCCCGCAGCGCTGCCACCAGCGGCGCCGGCAACGGCGCGCCGGGCAGGCAGGCCACCCAGCCCTGCRCCTGCATCAAGGCCGCGGCGCTGGTGTTCATCCACATCAGCTGGCCAGCGGTATCGGCCGCCAGCATCGCCACCGCGCTGCCCAGCACGGCCGCGCGCGCGCTGCGCGCCAGGCGCGCCTTGGCGGCATGCGAGCGCACCCGCGCCACCACCTCGGCAATCGCCACCGGCTTGGTCACGTAGTCGCACGCGCCCACCTCGAATCCGCGCACGATATGCCCGGTCTCGCCCAGCCCTGTCATGAAGATCACCGGCAGGTCGGCATGGCGGTCCATCAGCGCCGCGCAGGTGGCAAAGCCGTCCATGCCCGGCATGTCCACGTCGAGCAGCACCGCGTCGGGCTCGAAGAGCGCCAGCGCATCGAGCGCGGCGTCGCCGCTGTGCGCGGCATGCACCGCCATGGCCTCGCCGCCCAGGGCGCGCGTGAGGAAGCCGCGCGCGTCGGCATTGTCGTCCACCACCAGTACGCGGGTCTGCAGGTCAGGAGCGGGATTCATGAAGCGCCTCGCCAAGTGAGTGAGTCAGTGCAGCGCCATCGCTGCGTGCCAGTGCAAGCATGCGGGCCGCCCATGCGGCGGCAGCGTCCGCGCCTTCGGCCAGCTCGGAAAGCTGCGCCTCCAGCGCGCGCTGCCGCCCGGTGGCGCCGAGCAGCAGCAGCTCGCGCAGCAGCTCGGCCGATGGCAGCGCGTGTACGGCGGCGGCCTTGCTCTCATGCTGCACCGCGCTCGCCAGCGCGCGCCGGACCACCTCGATCAGTTCCACCTCGCGCACCGGCTTGCTGACGAAAGCAAAATAGCCGTGCGTGGCACGCGCTTCCTCGGTGTTCTCGTGCGCATTGGCGGAGACGATCACGACCAGCGGCGGACGTTCCCGCGCGCGCAGCAGGCGGCACAGGTCCCAGCCGGACGCATCGGGCAGGTTGAGGTCCAGCAGCACCAGTTGCGGCCGCAAGCGCTGCACCGCCGGCAGTACCGCCGCGCCCTCCCCCACCTCATCCACCGCCAGCCCCAGCGGCGCCAGGAAGCCGAGCAGCACCGCGCGATGCGCGGCGCGGTCGTCCACCACCAGCACCCGCGCATCGGCCGGCAGGCGGGTGCGCTGCGCGGGCACCCGGCGCGCCACCGGCGCCGTCACGGCGGGCAGGTACAGCCGTGCCGTGAACTCGCTGCCGGCACCGGACGCGCTGCGCACGCGGATCTCGCCGCCCATCAGGTCGGCCAGCAGCCGCACGATGGCCAGCCCCAGGCCGATGCCGTCGCGGTCGTCGTGGCCACAGGCCCGCTCGAACGGGTCGAAGATGCGCTCCTGGTCGGCCGCGTCGATGCCCGGACCGGTATCGCTCACCACGATGGTGGCCATCTCGCGCTGGTGGCGCACGGCGAGCGTCACCGCACCCTGCTCCGTGAACTTGATGGCGTTGCTGACCAGATTGATGACGATCTGCCGCAGCCGCTTGGGATCGCCGTGCACGTACGCAGGCAGCACGCCTTCCACGCGGTAATGGAAGGCCAGCCCGCGCGCCGCGGCAAGCGGGCGGAACATGCGCACCAGTTCATCGAACAGGCCTTCCAGCGCCAAGGCTTCCTGCGCCAGGCGCAGCTTGCCGGCCTCGATGCGCGACAGTTCCAGCAGGCCATCGACCAGACTGGAGAGATGCTCGCCGGCACGCCCGATGGTGCGTACGTCTTCGCGCAATGCCGGCGGCAGCGGCCCCGCGCGCAACAGCAGTTGCGAATAGCCGAGGATCGAATTCAGCCCCGCGCGCATCTCGTGGCTCATGCCGGTGATGAAGCGGCTCTTGGCCACGTTGGCCTTCTCCGCGACTTCCTTCGCGCCCTGCAGCAAGGCATCGGTATGGCGGTGCGCGTCGATTTCCTTTTGCAGCAGCATGTTCTGCCGCTCCGATTCTTCCTGCGCCACGCCCCGGCTTTCGTTGGCCAGCACCAGCCACCACGCCGCCACCGCCGCGAACAGCAGCAACCCGGCAAAGATCTTGAGGAACAGCCCGGCGCGCGGCAACGTGGCCGCCGCCAGCGCGCCCGACAATTGCTCCTGCGTGTACAGCAGCCACAGGAAGGTGCCGAACACGAACACCATGCCCGCCAGCACCAGGCAGAACTGGCCGATGCGGCGCGCCATCACCGGCGGCGTGCCGGCCGGCAGCACGCGCGTGAGCGCGGTGACGATCTGCTCCTGCGCGCTGGCGCCGGGCTTGCAGCGGTCGCCGCAGCGCGCGTCCAGCGTGCAGCACAGCGAGCAGATCGGGCCGCGATACGCGGGGCAAGCTGCTACGTCCTCCACTTCGAAGGGATTGCGGCAGATGGTGCAGCGGACCACCTTGTGCCGCGGGCCGAAGTCCACCGGCGAGCGCGCGATGAAATAGCGGCTCTGGGTAGCGAAGGCGATCACCGGCGGGATCACGATGGCCAGCACCAGCCCCACCCCGATCGAAGCCGGCCGCAGYGTCTCGCCGAACGCGCCCAGGTGCACCAGCATCGATCCCGCCGACGCCAGCATCATCGCGCCGAAGCCGGCAGGGTTGATATCGAACAGGTAAGCGCGGCGGAACTCGATGGTGCGCGGCGACAGCCCGAGCGGCTTGCTGATGACCAGGTCGCCGACAATGGCGCCGACCCACGCCACGGCCAGGTGCGCGTAGAGCGCCAGCACCTGCTCCAGCGCCTCGAACACGCCCATSGCCATCAGCATCACCGCGATCAGCACATTGAAGGCCAGCCACACCACCCGGCCCGGATGGCTGTGCGTGAGCCGTGCGAACACGTTCGACCATGCCAGCGAGCCGGCGTAGGCGTTGGTGATGTTGATCTTGGTTTGCGAGAGCAACACGAAGAGGCCGGTCAGCACCACCGCCGCCCAGCCCGGCCACGCACCCCCGAGCGCGCGCGAGAAGCCCGCCAGGTACATCTGGGTGGGCTCCAGCGCGTGTGCGATCGGCACCTCGGCCTGCAGCGCGACGAAGGCGAGAAGCGCACCGCCCGCCATCTTGGCCGCGCCCAGCACGATCCATCCGGGCCCGGCGGCGATCAGCGCGCTCCACCAGCGCCAGCGGTTGCGCGGCGTGAGTTCCGGCATGAAGCGCAGGAAATCCACCTGCTCGCCGATCTGCGCGATCAGCGCGGACGTGACCGTGGCCGCGGCGCCGAAGGCGTGCCACGAGAAGCCGTCGCCTTCCGCCAGCCGCCCGTTGAAGGAAAGGAAATCGGTGTAGAGCCCGGGCTCGCGCCACCAGATCACCGCATACGGCAGCACCAGCAGCAATAGCCACAGCGGCTGCGTCCACAGCTGGATGCGCGAGATCAGCGTCACCCCGTGCGTGACCAGCGGGATCACCACGATGGCCGACAGCAGATAGCCCAATGATCGCGGCAGCCCGAACAACAGTTCAAAGGCCTGCGCCATGATGGCCGCTTCCAGCGCGAAAAAGATAAACGTGAAGCTGGCGTAGATCAGCGAGGTGATGGTCGACCCGAGGTAGCCGAAGCCGGCGCCGCGCGCCAGCAGGTCCATGTCCACGCCGTGACGGGCCGCGTAATAGGAGATCGGCAGCCCGGTCAGGAAGATCGCCAGGCTGACCATGCCGATAGCCCACATGGCGTTGGTAAAGCCATAGCTCAGCGTGATGGCCGCGCCGATGGCTTCCAGCGCCAGGAAGGCCACCGCACCAAAAGCGGTATTGGCCACGCGAAAGGCGCTCCATTTGCGGAACGTCCTTGGTGCAAAACGCAGCGCGTAGTCCTCCAGCGTCTCGTCTGCCACCCAGCGGTTGTAGTCGCGCCGGATCTTGCTGATGCGCTGTACGGGCTGGCTGGCGGCTGGCATGGGGGTCGGGACTCCAGAAGACGCTCGCGTGGGTCGTGCCGGGCAGATGCAAGAGCCGTGCCGTGCACCACGATGCATCGCGGCGCGCGAATCGTAGCGCAGCCGGGCTGCGCATGCGCCTACGTTGAATGACGTATGGAAGGCGCGGTTGCACTGCACCATGATCCGGCCACAGGGTGATTCATTGCCTATCCGGCCATCGTATGCGGTCAACGTATTCGGTCAACGTGCGTGGCCAATGCCGTCCTACCTCACCACGCCTCCAAGGAGCGTCAATCATGCGTGACAAAGAAACGAACGGTTCCCCTCCCTCCCAAGATGCCGATGCCGTCTCGCCGCAGCGGCGCCGCATGATGCAGGGCCTCGCCGCGCTGCCGGCCCTGTCTCTTGCGGGCATGGCCGGCCTGAGCGGCCAGGCGCGCGCCGCGGTGCCTACCTCGGTAGCGAACACCACCAGGCTGGCCGTCACCGACACCGAAGTCACCGTGGGCCAGTTGCACTCCGCCACCGGCACCATGGCAATCTCCGAGACCGGCTCGATCCAGGCCGAACAACTGGCCATCGACCAGATCAACGCGGCGGGCGGCATCCTCGGGCGCAAGATCAAGGTCATCAAGGAAGACGGCGCCTCCGACTGGCCCACCTTCGCCGAGAAGTCCAAGAAGCTGCTGGTCAACGACCGCGTGGCGGCCGTGTTCGGCTGCTGGACCTCCGCCTCGCGCAAGGCGGTTCTGCCGATCTTCGAGAAGGAGAATGGCCTGCTCTACTACCCGACCTTCTATGAAGGGCTGGAGCAGTCGAAGAACGTCATCTACACCGGCCAGGAAGCCACGCAGCAGATCATCTGGGGCCTGGACTGGGCGGCCAGGCAGAAAGGCGCCAAGAGTTTCTTCCTGATCGGCTCGGACTACATCTGGCCACGCACTTCCAACAAGATCGCGCGCAAGCATATCGAGAACTTCCAGAAGCTCAAGGTGGTGGGCGAGGAGTACTACCCGCTTGGCCACACCAACTTCAACTCGCTGATCAACAAGATCAAGATCGCCAAGCCGGACTGCATCTACGCCATCGTGGTGGGTGGCTCCAACGTGGCCTTCTACAAGCAGCTCAAGGCCGCTGGCATTACGGCGGACAAGCAATTCCTGCTGACCATCTCGGTGACCGAGGATGAAGTGCTCGGCATCGGCGGCGAGAACATCGCCGGTTTCTACGCCGCCATGAAGTACTTTCAGTCGCTCGACAATCCCAACAACAAGTCTTTCGTGGATGCCTTCAAGAGCAAGTACGGCGGGAAGTCGGTGATCGGCGACGTCACGCAGGCGGCCTATCTCGGCCCCTGGCTGTGGAAGGCCGCGGTGGAGAAAGCGGGCAGCTTCGATATCGACAAGGTGGTGGCCTCCTCCCCCGGCATCGAGCTGAAGACCGCGCCGGAGGGCTATGTGAAGGTCGACCCCAACCACCACCTGTGGAGCAAGACGCGCGTGGGCCTGGCGCAGCTCGACGGGCAGTTCAAGGTGGTAGCCGAATCGCCTTCGCTGATTCCGCCCAATCCGTTCCCGAAGGGCTACCAGTAAGCGGGTTGACTGACCACCGGTTTGCCCCCCTCTCCCCAACCCTCTGCTCCCGAGGGGAGAGGGAGCAAGCACCGTCGGGCATCGCAAGCGGCACTGGCGCTTCTCGCCAGCTTCGATTTGCGCTGCCGGCACCCTTTCTTCTCCCCGATGGAGGAGCGCGACATGAATCTATCCGACATGCTGAATATCGGCCTGATGCAGGGCTTTGCCGGCCTGAGCCTGTTCTCGGTACTGCTGCTGATGGCGCTGGGCCTGGCCATCATCTTCGGCCAGATGGGCGTGATCAACATGGCGCATGGCGAGTTCATGACCATCGGCGCCTACACCATCTTCCTGGCGTCCACGCTGACCGAGCGCCTCGCGCCGTCGTGGATGCCCTTCTACTTTCCTCTGGCCATCGGCGCCGCTTTTGCGCTGGCGTTCTGTGCCGGCTGGCTGGCCGAGTGGGCACTGATCCGCCATCTCTATCGCCGCCCGCTCGACACATTGCTCGCCACCTGGGGCCTGTCGCTGGGCATGCAGCAAACCTTCCGCTCCACCTTCGGCCCGAAGGAGGTCAGCCCCACGCTGCCCGAATGGCTGATGGGCTCGTGGGCGCCGGCGCCGGGGCTGGATATCCCCATCAACGGCATGTTCGTGATGGCGCTGACACTGTTCGTCACGGGCATGGTGTGGCTGGCGCTRTATCGCTCGCGCTGGGGGCTGCGGGTACGCGCCACCACCCTTAACCGCGCCATGGCCAACGCGGCCGGCATCAATACGCGGCGAACCGACCGGCTCACCTTCGCGATCGGCTGCGGCATCGCCGGCGTGGCGGGGGCGGCCTTCACCACCATCGGCTCCACCGGCCCCACCAGCGGCTCGCTCTACATCGTCGACTCCTTCCTGGTGGTCACCTTCGGCGGCGCGGCCAGCCTGCTCGGCACGGTGGCATCGGCATTCGRCATTGCCCAGGCGCAATCGATCAGCGAGTTCTTCCTCACCGGGTCGATGGCGCGCGTGCTGACGCTGCTGCTGATCGTGACGATCCTGATGATCCGTCCGCAAGGCCTGTTCGCGCCGGCAGTGCGGCGCTGAAGACGCCGCTGCGCCGCCACTCACCAAACCTGCACAGGAGCTTGTGATGTCGCCCTCCTCTTCCACCGCCCGCCTGTTGCGCGGCGAATTCGCCGGCTACCTTGTGCTGGCCGTGGCGCTCCTTGTCGTCATGCCGCTGGCGCTCGACGTGTTCCGGCTCAACCTGATCGGCAAGTACCTGAGCTACGCCTTCGTCGCCATTGGCCTGGTCATGCTGTGGGGCTACGGCGGCGTGCTGAGCCTTGGCCAGGGCGTGTTCTTCGGCCTGGGCGGCTACGCCATGGCGATGTTCCTCAAACTCGAAGCGTCCGACGCGAAGAGCACCGCGATCCAGTCCACGCCCGGCATCCCCGACTTCATGGACTGGAACCAGCTCACCGCGCTGCCGTGGTGGTGGGAGCCGTTCCGCCACCTGCCATTTGCGCTGGCCGGCGTGATCGCGATTCCGGTGGCGCTGGCCTTTATCGTCAGCTTCGCCATGTTCCGCCGGCGCGTGGGCGGGGTGTACTTCGCCATCATCACGCAGGCGGTGGCGCTGATCCTCTCGGTGCTGATCATCGGCCAACAGGGCTATACCGGCGGCGTCAACGGCATCACCGACCTCAAGACCATGCTGGGCTGGGACATCCGCAGCGACGGCGCCAAAGTGATCCTGTACTTCGCCAACGTGGCGCTGCTGTTCGGCGCCATCGCCGTGTGCCGCGGGATCCAGCGCAGCAAGCTCGGCGTGCTGTTGCTGGCGATGCGCGACAAGGAAGACCGCGTGCGCTTCTCCGGCTACGACGTGGCCATGTTCAAGGTCTTCGTGTTCTGCCTGGCCGCCGCGCTGTCGGCGGTGGGCGGTGCGCTGTTCACGCTGCAGGTGGGCTTTATGTCACCGTCCTTCGTCGGCATCGTGCCCTCCATCGAAATGGTGATCTTTGCCGCCGTGGGCGGGCGCATGAGCCTGGTGGGCGCGGTGTGGGGCACGCTGCTGGTCAATTTCGGCAAGACGTATTTCTCCGAGAGCTTTCCCGACCTGTGGCTGTTCCTGATGGCGGCGCTGTTCATCGGCGTGGTGGTGGCCTTTCCCGACGGGCTGGCCGGCCTCTACAGCAAGTACATGTCGCGCCGCCGGACCATCGGCAGCCCGTCCGATCCCGCCGACCCGGCTGTGGAGGCGACTTCGCCCGCAGTACCGACGCCGCCCGCCGAAGGGATTCCCGGCCGTACCGCCTGAAGCCATCCGTCCAAAGCGAGGAAGACGCCATGAGCAATACCGATTTCATGCTGGCGGTGGAAGACCTGACCGTTTCCTTCGACGGCTTCCGGGCCATCGACAAGCTCACGCTGTATGTCGATCGCGACGAGCTGCGCGTGATCATCGGCCCCAACGGCGCCGGCAAGACCACGCTGCTCGATCTCGTGTGCGGCAAGACCCGCGCCACCGGCGGCAGTATCAAGTTCCGCAACCGCGAGATGACCGGCCTGCCCGAATACCAGATCGTGCGCGCCGGGGTGGGCCGCAAGTTCCAGACTCCTTCGATCTACGAGAACCTCAGCGTGTTCCAGAACCTCGCGGTTTCGTTCCCGCGCGGCCGTGGCGTGCTGGGCGCGCTCACGTTCCGCACCACGCCCGAGGTGCGCCAGCGCGTGGCCGGCGTGGCCGACGAGATCGGCCTGGCCGATGCGCTGGAGCGCGAGGCCGCGCAACTCTCGCACGGGCAGAAACAATGGCTGGAGATCGGCATGCTGCTGATGCAGGAGCCACAACTGCTGATGCTCGACGAGCCCATCGCCGGCATGAGCGTGCGCGAGCGCGAGCAGACCGCGGAACTGCTCAAGCGCATCAGCCGCGGCCGCGCGGTGATCGTGATCGAGCACGACATGGATTTCGTCAAGCGCATCGCCGACAAGGTCACGGTGATGCACCAGGGCAAGATCCTCGCCGAAGGCTCGATGGAGCAGGTGCAGAACGATCCGCGCGTGATCGACGTTTATCTTGGCCACTGAGCCCAGGGAGACCAGCATGCTCACAGTCGACAACGTGGTCGTGAACTACGGACAAAGCGAAGCGCTGCACGGCGTGTCGTTCGCTGCCGCGCAAGGCGAGACGGTAGCCATCATGGGCCGCAACGGCATGGGAAAGACCACGCTGTTCAAGGCCATGATCGGCATGTTGCCGGTGCGCTCCGGACAGGTCTGCGTGGACGGGCGAGACGTCGCGCAGGACGAAAGCTACAGGCGCGTGCGCGCGGGCCTGGCCTATGTGCCGCAGGGCCGCATGATCTTCTCCCACCTCACGGTGGAAGAGAACATCCTGACCGGCATGGAGCAAGGCAAGAGCCGCCGCATCCCCGAGGAAATCTTCGCCATGTTCCCGGTGCTGTTCGAGATGCGCCGGCGCAAGGGCGGCAACCTCTCCGGGGGGCAGCAGCAGCAACTGGCGATAGCGCGCGCGCTGGTGGCCAATCCCAAGGTGCTGCTGCTGGACGAACCCACCGAGGGCATCCAGCCATCGATCATCAAGGACATCGCACGCGCGCTCAACGAGATCCGCCGCACGCGCGATATCACTATCGTCTTCTCCGAGCAGGTGCTCAGCTTCGCGCTCGATGTGGCGGACCGCCTGCTGGTGATCGAAGGCGGCCGCTTCGTGCACGAGACCCAGCGCAACGGCACCGACGTCGAGCGCATCCGGCAATTGCTTTCGGTCTAGCCGGCAGCGCCTTTTTTTCGATTTCTTCCACGATTTCTTCACGCCCAACACCCACCAGGAGGCATGTCATGACGGACACCCTGATCAAGGTCGATCTGGCCGAATCCCCGTACGAGAATCCCAATGTCCACAACCGCTGGCACCCGGACATCCCGATGGCCGCATGGGTCAGGCCCGGCGACGACTTCATCCTGGAAACCTACGACTGGACCGGCGGCTTCATCAAGAACAACGACTCCGCCGACGACGTGCGCGACATCGACCTGTCCATCGTTCACTTCCTGAGCGGCCCCGTCGGCGTGGAAGGCGCCGAGCCCGGCGACCTGCTGGTGGTGGACCTGCTCGACATCGGTGCCAAGGCGGAGAGCCAGTGGGGCTTCAATGGTTTCTTCTCCAAGCAAAACGGCGGCGGCTTCCTGACCGACCACTTCCCGCTCGCGCAGAAATCCATCTGGGATTTCCACGGTCTCTACACGTCGTCGCGCCATATACCCGGCGTCAACTTCGCCGGCCTGATCCACCCTGGGCTGATCGGCTGCATGCCGGACAAATCGCTGCTGGAGACCTGGAACAAACGCGAGATCGACTTCATCGCCACCGACCCCGATCGCGTGCCGGCGCTGGCCAACCCGCCC
Source organism: Cupriavidus sp. 05T313 (assembly GCF_056396665.1). Taxonomy (NCBI): domain Bacteria; kingdom Pseudomonadati; phylum Pseudomonadota; class Betaproteobacteria; order Burkholderiales; family Burkholderiaceae; genus Cupriavidus; species Cupriavidus sp. 05T313. Next base: position 26,445 of record NZ_JBFTLX010000056.1, read on the forward strand.
TTCGCCGCCACGGCGCACATGGGCCGCCTGCAGGGCGATGCGCGCGACCAGGCCGCGGCGCACGGCGCACGCACCGTGCCGCCGCGCGAACATGGCGGCAACTGCGACATCAAGGACCTCTCGCGCGGCGCCAAGGTGTATTTCCCCGTCTATGTCGACGGCGCTGGCCTGTCGGTTGGCGACCTGCACTTCTCGCAAGGCGATGGCGAAATCACCTTCTGCGGCGCSATCGARATGGCCGGCTGGGTRCATATGCGCGTGTCSCTGATCAAGGGCGGCATGGCCAAGTACGGCATCAGGAATCCCATCTTCAAACCCAGCCCGATCACGCCGAACTACAACGACTACCTGATCTTCGAAGGCATCTCGGTGGACGAGGCCGGCCAGCAGCATTACCTGGATGTGCATGTGGCTTACCGCCAGGCCTGCCTGAACGCCATCGAGTACATGACCAGGTTCGGCTACTCGCGGGCGCAGGCGTACTCGATCCTGGGCACGGCGCCGGTGCAGGGGCATATCAGCGGCGTGGTCGATGTTCCCAATGCCTGCGCCACGCTGTGGCTGCCGACTCAGATCTTCGATTTCGATATCCGGCCGAGCGCGCAAGGGCCCGTGAAGCACATCACGGGCGATGTGGACCTGCCGATTTCGCCGGACGTTTGACGGCACTGCCGGGCGTGCCCTCGCACCACGGCGCGCCCGGGAACATTCGAGACACGGAGACTGCCAGATGCCAACCTACGATTACCGCTGCCCGGGCTGCGGCGATTTCGCCGCCATGCGTCCCATCGCGCGACGCGACGAACCATGCGCCTGCCCTGCCTGCGGCGGCTTCGCCGACCGCGCCCTGGTTGCCGCGCCATCGCTGGCCAGCATGCCGGCGGCATCGCGCCGGGCGCATGCCATCAACGAGCGCAGCGCCGCCGCGCCGCGCGAATCGGCGCGCGGCGGGCATGGGCCGGGTTGTGGTTGCTGTGGGAGCAAGGTGACGCTGGCCGGGGCGCCCGGCGCGGCGGCGAATGCGCCGAAAGGAAAGCCGGCCGGACGGCCCTGGATGATCAGCCACTAGGCATGCTTTTGGCTGCTGGCTGCCCCGGCGCTGGCCGATCGCGGCCATGTGATGGAGGCAGGCCGCGTGGTGGCGAACGGTCCCGCCGGCGCGCTGGCGCAGGCTTGCCTCGGCGGCCACCAGGCCATCCGGCGATCCGGCGGGCGTCCCGCCACAAGGCGAATCAGCCTGCTGGCCGCGCCTCGCCGTCGAACAGATGCAGGAAGCGATCGAGGATCAGCAAGTGGTCCTCGAACATCTGCTCCTCCAGCGCCAGCAGTTCGTGCTGCGGCACCCAGCGCACCGCGGCCGCGTCGTCGGCCGCGGCCACCGCGGGCAGCGCATCGAGCGTCAGGTCGAAGAAGAAGGCGTGGGTCAGCGTGCGTCCGCGCAGGCTGCGCTCGGGGTGATCGAACAGCGCCTGGGCGCGGCACGATTGCTGCAGCGCCGCCTTCGGCAAGCCGAAGCGCGTTTCCTCGTCGAGTTCACGCAGGACCGCATCCGCCACGCGTTCATGCTGATCGAGGAAGCCGCCGGGCAGCGCCCATGCGCCACGGCCCGGCTGTCCGCCACGGCGGATCAGCAGCACCTGGCCACAGCAGCGCACCACGGCATCCACGGTCACGAACACCGGCGGATAGGGCGCGGCTGCCCACCGCATCTTGTGGTCCTGCAGGAAGCGATATTCCGCCAGCAAGGTCGCGAAGGCCCCGCCCGCGGCAAACTCGCGCAGGAAGGCGGCAACCGGCGGCGGCAGTACATGCACCAGTTCGCCCAGTTCGCCCTGCTGCTCGAACCACTGCTGGCGCACGTCGGCCGCATTGAACTGCCCGAAGCCTGGCTGCGGCACCAGGTCCCAGCCGGGAAAGTCATTGAGATAACCCGAAGACGCGCCCTTGAAATGCCCGAACAGGCCGACGCGCGGGGCATCTTGCGCAGCCGCCGCCAATGCCGGCTGGACGTCCGGCACGGCGTCCACTGCCGCGCGCACCGCAGCCGTCCAGCGCACGCTCTCGCCATAGTCCCGCACCGCCACGAAGCGCAGATCGGCAACACGCGCGGCATCCCATCCGGCCACCGCGCCCTCGATCATCTGGCGGCGCTCGCCGGCGGTGAACGGATTTTTCACGGTACGGGCCCCGCCCGCCGAACCCAGCACCACGATCACCGTGCGGGCCTGTGCCAGCGCCTGGCGCAGCATGGYGAAATGGCCATTGTGGAAGGGCTCGAAACGGCCGATATAGACCAGGTATCCGAAAGGCTCTGGTCTTGTCTGCTTTGTCTGGTTTGTCTGGCTCGGCTGGTTCATCGATACGTCATGCAGGTCATTTCAGCTCGCAGCACATGCACAGCGGCAACGTCCCCTCCTGGCGCCGGAACTCGCGCGAGGCGCGCACTTCGGGCGCCAGGCGATCCGCCGAGATCAGAGAGAACCCGTAGCGGGCAAAGTAGCTTGGGCAAGTGGCGCTCAGCAGCACGGCGCGCGTACAGCCGTTGGCGCGCGCGCGCATCAGCACGGCGGAAACCATATGGGAGGCGATGCCATGATCGCGGTAGGGCGGCAGCACGGCGACCGAACGCACGACAATGGTTTCCCCATAGCCTTCGGCGGCGGCGCAACCGACGATCGCGCCGTCGAGCAGGGCAATATGGAACAACGCCAGCGAGGGATCGAGATCGTCGCTGGCGAGGCCACAGGTTTCAAGGACTTCCGCGATCGCCGGCCAATCGGCCGGTTGTGCGACGCGAAGACGCAGATCTCTTGTCATTGCATTTATCTCCCCGCCACGCACGATGGCGGAGGTTGTCATGGATGGACTGCGTTGACTTCACACTACATGATTCGGGCGACATGTTCCAGCCGGGCAAACGGCATAACGCGTATCTGATTCGCCGAATGCGGCGCTCGTTTGTGTGCGTCATGCCGGGAGAGACAGGGGGAGCGGATCCTGAGCCGGCGCGCGGAGGTTGCGCTTCTGCGCGCGCGGCATGGATGCCTGAAGGGACTTCCGCGGGTTTTGGGAATTGCTTCCGGCGAGTTCGACCGGACCGTCGGCAATCGCCTTCCGGTGGAACCCGATATCAACAGAAAAAACAAAAGCCCTGAAAAATCAGGGCCTTGCTGGAGGCGGGGGAACGGAATCGAACCGCCGTGTACGGCTTTGCAGACCGTAGCATAACCACTCTGCCACCCCGCCGCTGCCGGGATGCCTCGATTGGCATCCGCTACAGTGCGGGGCGCAGTGTAGCCGGAAATAAAAAACTCTGCACGGCACCCGACCGGCCGGCTTTCAGCGCGAAAGAATCGACATGGTGATTCGCGAGACGCACACCGTCTTGCCTTCGTCGTTGCGAATGTCGATGGCCCACACATGGGTGGTGCGGCCGATATGGACCGGGGTGGCGGTGCCGGTCACATAGCCGGTTCGCGCCGCGCGCACATGGTTCGCATTGATATCGAGCCCTACGCAGTATTGCGTTGCGCTATCCAGGCACAGGCTGGCGGCGCAACTGCCCAGCGTCTCGGCCAGCAGCACCGAAGCCCCGCCATGCAGGATGCCATGCGGCTGCACGGTGCGGCGGTCCACCGGCATGCGCGCACTGAGCGACGCCTCGCCGATCTCGGTGAACTCGATACCCAGTTGCTCGACGGCGGTGTCCTTGTGACGGGCCTGGAGGTCTTTCAGGGACGGGGTCGATTTCCACAGCATGCACGGTCTCCGATGTTGTTTGTCCCGCATTCTAAGGCACCAGTCCATAGGGGTTCACGTGGCCCGTCTTGCCCGGAAAACACGGGCCCGGCGGGTTGTGGCCGGCGCGGCGCCGGCCACGGCAACGCGATCTCCAATTCCCCAACGCATTTGAGACAATGCGCCGTCGCGGTTAAGCGTTAAACTGACATGCGTTGTAT
>NZ_JBFTLX010000057.1:0-56814 GCF_056396665.1 Cupriavidus sp. 05T313
CGCCGCCCCATCTCGCCGAACGCATCCTCGCCGAGCAAGCCGCGATGGAGGCCAGGGGACAGGCTGCCGGCGAACGCAAGACCATTACGGCGCTGTTTGCGGACATGGCCGGCTCGACCGCCTTGATCCAGGACCTGGACCCCGAAGAGGCACGCGGGCTGATCGACCCCGTGATCGCGCTGATGATGGAGGCCGTGCATCACTACGAGGGATACGTTGCCAAATGCCTGGGCGACGGCATCCTGGCGCTGTTTGGCGCGCCGATTGCCCACGAGGACCACCCCTTGCGGGCGTTGTACGCGGCGCTGCGCATGCAGGAAGTGATGCGCCGCCATGGTGACCGGTACCGTCTGGAGCAGGGGGTCCCGCTGCAGATCCGGGTTGGCATCCATACCGGCGAAGTGGTGGTGCGCTCGATCCGCAAGGATGACTTGCGCGCGGACTACGACCCGGTGGGGCACACGATCCATATCGCCTCCCGGATGGAAGGCGTCGCAACACCGTCGTCGATCCTCGTTAGCGAGTCGACCCATAAGCTGACCGAGGGGTACTTCGCGTTCAAGGGCCTCGGGACCACCCACGTAAAGGGCATTCGGGACCCGCTTGCGGTCTATGAGGTGCTCGGCCTCGGCGCCATGCGCACGCGCCTGCAAGTGGCGGCCCATCGCGGTCTGGCGCGGTTTGTCGGCCGCCAGGCCGAATTGGAGCGCTTGCAGGAGGCGTCGGAGTCGGCCAGGGCTGGGCGAGGGCAGATCGTCGGGGTGGTGGGCGAGGCGGGTGTCGGCAAGTCGCGTCTGTACCACGAATTCAAGGCGCGCTCGCAGCGGGGCTGCATGGTGCTCGAAACCTTCTCGGTTTCGCATGGCAAGGCCTTTCCCTATCTGCCTTTGATCGACCTGTTGAGAAACTATTTTCAGATCACCGCGCAAGATGACGAACGGCTGTATCGCGAGAAAGTCACCGGCAGGTTGCTGACCCTGGATCGCACACTGGAGGACCATCTGCCCTATCTGCTTTACCTGCTCGGTATCAGCGAAGCGGGCTCGGCGCTGCCCAAGATGGATGCCACCATCCGGCGCCACCGCACCTTCGAAGCCATTGCACGGCTACTGGTGCGTGAGAGCCAGAATCAGCCGCTGATGGTCTTCTTCGAAGACTTGCAATGGCTGGACAGCGAGACCGAGGCCTTTCTCAATATCCTCATCGAGCATGTGCAGCGTACCAGGCTGCTTCTGCTCGTCAACTACCGTCCGGAATACGTGCATGATTGGGGCGGGAAACTTTACTACACCCAATTGCAACTGGAAYCGCTGGGGCAAGCGGAGGCACAGGGCCTGCTCACGGCCCTGCTGGGAGACCATCCCTCGCTCGTGCCCCTGAAGCTGCTTATCCTGGCGAAGACGGAGGGCAACCCGTTCTTTATTGAGGAAGTCGTCAAGACGCTGGCCGAGGAGAGCGTCTTGCTTGGTCAGCCCGGCAGCTACCGGATCGAGAACGCCCCTTTGTCATTTCATATTCCGACGACCGTGCAGGGCGTGCTCGCCGCCCGTATCGACCGGCTCCCCGTCGCCCAGAAGGACTTGCTGCAGACCCTTGCGATCATCGGCAAAGAGTTTCCCTTAAGTCTGATCCAGCATGTCACAGCGCAACCGGAAGAGGAACTGCGCCCGCTTCTGGGTGACCTCCAGGCCGGCGATTTCATTTACGAGCGTCCCGCTTTCCCGGAAGTGGAATACGCGTTCAAACACGCGCTTACCCAGGAGGTGGCCGCTAACTCCCTGCTGACCGCTCAGCGCAGTGTGCTGCATGAACGCACGGCCCGGGCCATCGAGACACTGTTTCCAGGCCGGCTGAAGGACTATTGCAGCGAACTGGCTCACCATTACAGCAAGAGTGGCAATGTGCCGAAGGCCATCGAATACCTGCATCTGGCGGGCCAGCAAGCCTTGCAGCGTTCAGCACAGCTTGAAGCGATTCATCATCTCAGTGCAGCCCTCGAACTGCTCAAGTCCTTGGCAGACACCCCCGAACGCGCACGCGAGGAACTCACCCTGCTGCTGACCCTCGGTCCTGCCTGGATGGCCGCTCGAGGCTATGGTGCGCCAGAGGTGGAGGAGACCTACACGCGTGCATTGGCCTTGTGCGAACAGGGCGGGGAAATACCGCAGATCTTCTCGGCGCAGTTAGGACTGTGGTCGTTTTATCTATTGCGTGCGCAACTCAGTACTGCACACGCCTTGGCGCAGCGGCTGCTCGGTCTCGCGCAGGATAAACAAGATCCGGAACAGCTCGCGGAGGCGCACCGCATTCTCGGCGCCACCTTGTTCCGTCTGGGCGAGATCAGGATGGCCCGGACCCACATGGAGCAGGCGCTGGCACTGCACCGCCCCGATCGGAAAACATACAGCAAACTTCTACGTTATGCGCCGAACCTCGCCCTTCATATCGGGAGCACGCTAAGCTGGACGCTCTGGTTTCTGGGCTTGCCGGACCAGTCGCGTGCGCGCAGCGAGGAAGTGCTGGCGCTGGCCAGAAAGTCCTCTGATCCGTTCGGCCTTGCCTTGTGCCTGATCTTCGCGGCCGAATTGCACCAGTACCGGCGCGATGTGCAACTGGCGCGGGAGTACGCAGACGCCGCCATCGCGCTTTCAAGCGACCAGGGGTTCCCCCTCTATCTGGGTTGGGGAACGATCCTGCGCGGCTGGGCGCTGGCCGAGCAGGGTAGTCATGAGGAGGGCATCGCGCAAATACAACAAGGCCTCCGCGCCCACGAAGCCACCGGAGCGACACTGGGTCGGCCRAGGCTTCTGGGACTGCTCGCCAACGCTTATGAAAAGGCAGGGCAAGCCGAGGCAGGGCTTGCTGTGCTGAGTGAGGCGCTGGCTCTGGTGAAGAACACGGGCGAGCGGTTCGCTGAGCCGGTTCTGCTTCGGCTCAAGGGGGAACTGATTCTGATGTTGTCCGGCGACAAAGCCGGCTCGTCCATCAGGGCCAAAGAAGCCGAAGCATGTTTTCAGGCGGCTATTGCCACTGCTCATGACCAGGGAGCCAGGTCAGTCGAGCTGAAAGGCGCGCTGAGCGTGGCCCGGTTATGGCAACGCTGCGGCAAGACGGATGCTGCGCGCTCGATCCTGGCCGGTATTCATGGCACATTCACCGAGGGGTTCGATACCGTCGACTGGCAAGATGCCAAAGTACTGTTGGAAGAGCTGACGTAAGCAGTCTGACCAGGCTCGCGGAGGCGTTTGCCGACGACACGTGGCTGGCCCTTCGGATCGCTGCAGGTGCTCAGGCGCTTGGTGAGGCGTCCGATACGGTCGCAGATTGGCGCGGTGTTCCCCTGGCGCTGGTCGTGACAAGTGCCAATCAGTTGGATCGGGTCACCTTCGAAGTCCTGGTCCATGCAATACCAGCACTGCCCGGACTGTCCGGCCGAGTATTCTCGGGCCGCCGAAGGTGCGGGCTATTCCGGCTGGATGCCGGCGGCTTTGATCACCTCAGCCCATTTCGCGGTTTCGCTGCGCACGAACGCCGCCAACTCTTCTGGCGTCGATGGGGAGGGTTGGCCTCCAGTCTGGCTGAAGTGTTCGGTAGCCGCCGGGCTGGTCAGCCCCTGCAGAATCAGCTGACTCATACGCGCGATGACCGGTTTTGGCGTAGTGGCAGGGAAGAAGGCAGCAACCCAAGCCGTCATCTCGTACCCCGGCAGGCCGCTTTCCGCCATGGTCGGGACATTGTCGAGCAGGGGATGGCGCCTGGACGTGGTCACGGCGACTGCGCGCAGCTTGCCGTTCTGGATCAGGGGCAGGGCTGGATTGATGTCGGAAATCATGAAGTCGACCTGGTGGCCCATCAAGTCGGTCAGGGCCTGCGGCACGCCCTTGTAGGGCACATGCAGTGCCGGTGCGCCGCTCATGATCTTGTAGAGCTCACTGGCGACCCGGGTGGAGGAACTGCCGCTGGCGAAGGTCATCTTGCCTTGCCGGCTTTTCGCCAGCGTGGTCAGATCGGCCACCTTCTGCACGGGGCTGTCGAATGGCACCACCAAGACCAATCCGCTCTTGGCGATCAACGACACCGGCGCGTAGTCCTTGATGGGATCATAGGGCAGCTTCCTGAACAGGGACGCATTGGCCGCGTGGGTGGTATTTGTCGTGATGAGCATCGTGTAGCCATCTCCGGGCGCTCTCGCGACCGCCGTGGCCGCGATGAACCCGTTGGCACCGGGGCGGTTTTCCACGACCACGGACTGGCCGGTCTGGGCGGTGACGTTTCGCGCGATGTAGCGCGCGGTGTTGTCCGTGCCACTGCCTGCAGGGAACGGCACCACCACACGGATCGGTTTGTCCGGATACTCGTTCAGGCCAGCTGCCCACACCAGCTGCGACGCCGCGCAAGCAGCGGCTAGTCCGAACAGCAGGGCGAGCACGCGTCGCCGGGGAAATCGCTGGATCATCTTGTCTCCTCCCGCATCTTGGGATCTGATTGATTCACTTGGCCGAGCTTGCGTCAGGTCAGCGGATCGTGTGCGCGAATGACAATCAGCTCGCGCATCTCGTCCGCCGATTCGAGGCTGAGCTCCGCACCGTCGGGAACGTAGACCCACTCCCCAGTCCCGGCGGCGAAGCGCTCCCCTTCGATGCGCCCATGGAGCGTGCCGCTGCGCACGAAGAGCACCTGCTCGGTCTCGCCAAGCCTGTGCGGCTCGGCGCCGCCATCTGGATCAAGGTCGACCATGTAGATGTCGAGATACCGGGAATCGACGGTCTGGCGTGTGATGACCGGCCTGACGAGCGCGGCACGGTAGTGCGCCAGCGCGATCGCTTCGGTGCTGGTTGGAACGTCGCGGACATCGGCGGCACCGGCCTGAAGGCGCGGGTCGTCCGGGCCGCTCGCGGTCACTGCTGCGTTCGGGTTTTCGCTATATGGCGGAGCGTAGACCACCATCACCTGCACCGGTTCGTCGCTGATGACCTCGAAGCGATGGAAGACGCCAGCCGCGTTGAAGCTCCAGTCCCCTGCGCGCAAGATGCGCTGCTTACCGGGTAGTTCGCCGATACCCTCGCCGGCGAGCAGGAACGACGCCTGTTCGAGGTCCGGGTGTGCGTGCGGCAACGCGCCGTGGCCCCGGGAAATCGTGCCCAGCAGGACCTCGAGCCGGCGCGCGCCGACAGTCTCCTTGCCGATGATGCGCTGGTTTGCCGTTCCCGTGTGGTTGGCCGGCGCGTACGCGGCCACGTCGGTGGCCCTCCGTACATAGGATGATGTCATTCCGATGTCTCCTTGTTCGAATGGTGAAGGTCTGTTGCGCTCAGCGGCGGCTGTCAGGGATGGCCAGCGCCGGGTAGTGCTCGGTCAGCTTGGCTGGCATCTCCACATCCAGGATGAAACGGTCGCCGCGATACCAGAACTGCCCTGCCAGGAGCACATTGCCGTCGACGTCCAGCGTCGATCGGATGATCCTGGCGATTGGCGCCCCGAAGCCATAGGCGAGATCGCGTGCCAGGATATAGTCGGCCGGCTCAACCGTCATGGTCTGCTGCATCATGCCAAGGCGGTCACCTTCGACCTGGCGCAGCAGATGACCAAGCTTGTGGTGCTTTTCGGCACCGCGGGGAAAGCGGGCAAAGACCGACGAGGCTACATACATCTCGATCAGGCAGAATGGCGTCCCGCCATGTATATGCATTTTGCGCACCATTACATAGCTGTCCAGCGGCGTGCCACGCCGGACCAGGCCCGGCCGCAAGGCCACGCCCTCGCGCATTTCCAGGATGCGGATTTCCAACTCGCTGCCATGGGCCGATTCGTCATTGATGGCGGAGCGCAGCCCTTGTCCGGGTTCTGGTGGCTGCTTGATGACGTGCGTGCCACGACCGCGCTGGCTGCTGACCAGTCCCTCTTCCGTCAGCGCGGCAAAGGCCTGGCGCACGGTGACCTTGGCGATCCCGTGGGTTTGCGCTAGGCTGTCCACGGTTGGCAGCTGCATGCCCACCGGGTACTCCCCCGAAACGATCTTGTGTCGGATGACGCTGGCCAGCTGGCGATATCGCGTCACGCCGCCAGTGCCGTCGTCGGCGAGGATGATACTCTCGTTGGCAGCTGCGTTGGGCGCATTCCTCGTCATGACAACAGCCCCCGCGGCACGCTTACCGGCATGGTGAGCAGGATCTGCGCCATGCCCTTGCCGAGCGGATCATTCCGCAGCGAGGCCATGCCGCCGCCATCCAGCGCCGACTCGCAGACAAAGTTCATGGCGTCGAAGCCGGGCAGGTCGTAGCATGTCACCGGCCCCTTCACCAGGTACCCAAGCCAGTCCGCCACGCGCGCCACCGTCACTTCGGCCCGGAGCACGGGCAGGTACGCCGGCCGGCGGGCGATCAGCCCGATGTTCGAGGTATCCCCCTTGTCGCCGCTACGGCCATAGGCGAGCCGTATCAGCGGAACTTCGACGGTATCGTGTTCCGCAGGGCCGGCGCCCGTTTGTTCAGCGACTGCAGGTGCCGCGGGCGCGACCGATGCCGCCGGGCTGCCCGAAGGAACGGTGACGCCGCTGCGTGCGCCGTCCATCACCACCGCCGGGATCAGGGCGCTCTTGTCGAGCAGGAATGCATACTGGCGGATCGATGGCGAGGGACTGGAACGCCCACCCGTCGAGCCCGTGGTGCCCGGCGCCCAACTGGTCCCCGCCGCTGCAATTTCCCGCGCGAACAGTTCCAGCGCCGCCTTCTCGGGATGCATGACCGCCAGCCGCATCACCGCCTCGCGGGTGTGCCGGACGGCAGCATGTGGCCCAAAGCAGGACTCTGCTCCCAGCACCTCGATCCGGGTGCGACTGTAGTCCCCCCACCCGTTCTCCCCGAAAAGCTTGCGCGTGCGGGCAAGGATCGCCTCAGCCGTGCGTTCCGCCTTGGCGACCGCGTCGACGCCGACGATGGAAAGCTGCGCGTTGCAGCGAAAGCCGTCGACATAAGTGGCACAGACCTTGTAGGCATTGCTCGGGGCCCGCCCGCGTGCGCCGCTTACTTCCACCTGGTCCGGTGCGGCCTGCCGAAGGGTTACCTGCGTGAAATCGCAGGTGACGTCTGGCAGCAGGTAGGTGGCCGGGTCGCCGATCTCGTACAGCACCTGCTCGCCGACCGTGGCGGTATTGACCAGTCCCCCGGTGGCGGGGGGCTTGCCGACAACGAAGGTGCCGTCGGCATGGCACTCGACCACCGGGTAGCCGATGTCGTGCCAGTCCGGGACGCTTTCCCAGTCGGTATGCAAGCCGCCCGTTGCCTGGCACCCACACTCGATGATGTGGCCGGCCAGACTGCCTTGGGCCAGGCAATCATAGTCGTCCGCACGCCAGCCGAACTCGTGCATCAGCACCCCGAGTGTCACGGCACTGTCCACGCAGCGTCCGGTGATGACGATCTGGGCCCCCTGGTCCAGCGCCTGCCTGATCGGCAACGCGCCCAGATAGGCATTGGCGCTGACCACGTGCTCTGGCAAGGGGCGGCCTTGCTGCATGTCTTGCACACCGGCTTCGCGCAGCTGTGGGAGCAGGGGCATCACGTCATCGCCTTCCACCACGGCAATGCGCAGCGTCAGGCCCTGTTCCGCCGCCAGAGCGGCAATGGCCTGCGCACACCCGTGCGGGTTCATGCCGCCGGCGTTGCTGACCACGCGGATCCCGCGTGCGGCTATCTCTCCGATCAGGGCCTTCATTGTCACCGTCACGAAGTCGGTGGCGTAACCCAGTTCCGGCTTGCGCAATCGGGCAGCGGCCAGAATCGACATGGTCAGTTCGGCCAGATAGTCAAACACCAGGTAATCGATATCGCCGTGCCGCACAAGCTGTGGCGCGCCGACGCTGCTGTCGCCCCAGAAGCCCGAAGCACCGCCAATGCGTACCCTTTTCGTGTTCATGCTTATCTCCCTATCTGCCAGTCCACATCGGCTGGCGCTTCTCGCGGAATGCCAACTGGCCTTCGCGCGCGTCTTCGGTCAGTGCAAACAGCCCTATCTGGCTTTCCGTGAACGCCATGGATTGCTCGAACGACATGGTTTCCATATGCTTGAGCGTGTACAGCCCGCGACGGATGGCGGCGGGCGATTTGTTCAGCATGCGGGCCAGCAAACGGTCCATCTCCGCGTCGAGATCGTCGCTGACGTAGTTGACCAGTCCGGCGGCCAGCGCTTCCCTCGCCGAAATCGGCTCGCCGCACAGACAGAGTTCGGTGAGCCTGCGACGTGGCAGCAGATGCTGCAGCACGCTCAGGACCTGCGCCGGAAACAGGCCCACATTGACCTCCGGCAGGCCGAAGAAGGCGCCTTCGCTCGCGACCGCCAGGTCGCACATCGCCATCAGTCCCATGCCACCCGCCATGCAGGCCCCGTTGACCCGCGCGATCAGCGGCACTGTTGACTGCCTGGCGCAGCGGAACAGGTCGGCCATCCCTTGGTAGGGATCCGCGTATTCGAACGTGAACGATTTACCGGTCTGCAGATCGGCGCCGGCACAGAATGCCTGTTCGCCCGTTCCCGTAATGACCACAGCGCGGATGTCGGCATCGCGATCGGCGCGCAGGATGCCCTCGCGAAGTCCCTGCAGCACCCCCGGCGTGATGGCATTGCGGCGCTCCGGCCGGTTGATGGTCAGGTAGAGTGCTGCGTCCCGGACCTCGCACAGCAGTTCATCATTCATGGGGAGCTTCTCCTTCGGTTCGTTGCGCTTTTGACCCATCCCTGGAGATGCCTGACGCGAACAGCGTATCGATGGAGGCCTCGTCGTAGCCGGCCTCACGCAGTACCTCACGGCTGTGCTCACCCAGGCCGGGTGCATGGCGGCGGCTTGTCGGTGGGGTGCCATGCCATTCGCTGGGCACCGCCATCTCCCGGATACGCCCGACGGCTGGGTGGTCCGATTCGCTGAAGAAACCGATATCCCGCAAATGGGGATCGTCCAGCAGTGACTCGAACGTGTGCATCGGGAAGACCGGAACATCGGCCTCCTTTAGCAGGGTGCGCCATTCCTCGGTGGTGCGCTTGGCCATTTCGTCGCTGACCATCGCATACAATTCGGTGATGTTGGCGGTGCGGGTGTTCATGTTGGCGAAGCGCGGATCGGTGTCGTACAACTCCGGCTTGCCAATGACCTGGAGGAAGGCGCGCCAATGATGATCGTGATAGATCAGGCAGCAGACATGTCCGTCCCTCGTCTTGTATGGGCGCCGCTCGGGCGAGAGCAGGCGCGGATAGCCGAAGCCGCCCTTTGCCGGAACGAAGGTCTCGCCATACAGGTGGTCTCCCATCACATAGGGAACCATGGTCTCGAACATGGGGACATCAACGCGCTGGCCCTTGCCGGTGCTCCTCCGCGAATACAGGGCGGCACAGATCACGCCGAAAGCATAGAGCCCCACCGAGCGATCCGCGATGGTGATTGGCAGATATCGAGGACTGTCGCCGCTGCCCAGCGAAACGGCCTGCGGCAGGCCGGTTGCGGCCTGGATCAGATCATCGAAGGCAGCCTGGGGCGCGTAGCGTCCGCGCTGCGAAAAGCCGAACATGCCGACATAGACCAGGCGCGGATTGATGGCCGATAGCGTTTCATAGTCCAGCCCCAGCCGCTGCATGGCCTGTGGGCGCACGTTGTAGGCCAGCACGTCAGCATCCCGTACCAGGCAAAGCAGGGCCTCGCGCCCCTCGGGCGCCTTCAGGTCAAGTACGATGCTGCGCTTGTTGCGGTTCAGGCCCAGGAAGAGCGGCCCCAGCTTTTCATCGCCGCAAGGACCTATGCCGCGCGTACTATCTCCGGTCGGAGACTCGACCTTGATCACGTCGGCGCCCAGGTCGGCCAGCATCTGGGTAGCAGAGGGCCCCATGAATACTGACGTGATGTCAACCACTTTCACGCCGGCCAGCGGCCCCGTTGTCTCGTCTTTCTTCATATCCATCTCATCTCGGTGGGTCAATGTATGACGGCTGGCCCCGAGGCCGCCGTTCCCTGCCTGGCCGGTGTTGAACCGGCAGCCGAGCACATCGTTCTATAAGTCGACCTATCGAATAGGCGGAAGGTAGGTCAAGTGCCGCGCGCTGGCTGACGGGGGAGACATCTGGCCGATGGTCTACTGGGGCCCGCCGTCGAGTTCTGGTATCCGCTTCTTGATTTTCGAGATTGTGTGGATCTTCACCCTTTGCGCCCAGGGACCATCGATGGTGCGCAGATTCTTGCCCACGAGATGCGCCAGGCCAAGCTCGTCACTGAGCAGCGGAAGGGACGTCTCGATATCGAGCGAGAGGTTGGTGACAAGAACGTCGCCGCCATGGAAGACGAGGCTGTTCGACCAGAGAAAGCCTTTGGGTGCCCCCTCGCGATCGATACCGCCGAAGTCGCCGAGCTTGGCAATCACCCGGCCCTGCGTCGGCTCGAGCACGAGAATCTCGTTGGACTGGTTGCACGCGATCCAGAGGTTGTCGTGCTCATCGATCTTCACACCGTCGGGTCCGCCGCCGACCCGGTTGACGAAGACTTCAGGCGTGCCCGGCTCAAGCGTCGAGCCTGTCAGCGGTATCTTGACAACGATGTCGTTCGCCGTATTGGCGACGAACAAGGCTGTATTCTTGTTGTTGAACGCCAAGCCATTGGCGCCGATGGTCGGTGGGATCCGCGTGGGTTTCAGCAGCGCGCTGGTGACCCATGCCGATGCTTCGCCGCCGTCGGGTCCGACCTTCCAGATGATGCCCTGGTGGGCGTCGGTCACGTAGACGTTTCCGGCGGGGTCGAACGTCAATCCGTCGAGGCCGGGGTTCTTRCCGGTGACCGTCATGAATACGGACGAGGCCCCCGTTCTGGGATCGACGCTCAGGACCTTCGCGCCCTTGTAGTCGACGACGAGCAACTGGCCCGTGYGAGGATGGAAGCCGAGGTCAAGCAACAATCGGCTCGAGCCCTTGATGCTGACAGTGCGCAGGTGCTTGCCCTGCGGGTCGAACACAAGAAGCGCACCCTCGCTCGTCCTGGGTTTTTCCACCGCCACCGTGACGACGTAGACGTTGCCTTCGCGGTCCACGGCGATCCCCTCTGGATGCGCCTCCCCCGAGGGCAAAGTGGCGAATGTCTCAACCTTGCCGCGTTCCCAGGCTCTTGCGGCTAGCGGCGTCGCCAGCAACACGAGGAACATCAGCATCGGCAGTATCGGCATCCTCTGGGCTTTGATCATTCTCATGTTGCACTCTCTCAATCTCGCGGATTGATGGATCGTCACTGATTGATCTGATCGGTGTCGTACACGCTGGTCTATAAGGAGCAGAGGAACGGCACCGCGCAGGCCGACGAGCGGCCTGCCATGGTGTAAGTCGCTTTTTATTCCTTGACAACGTCGGCGCCGTTGCCGCRGACGTAGGGCACCGGTCCGATGCCGCGCGCCGCCGCGAGAGCGTGGATCGCGTACTGGATCGAAAGCGCGTCATTGAGCGAGTGGAACGTGCCGTCCTCGTTGAAGCTCACTTGCGCGCCTTCGATCCAGGCGATGGTGATCGTGTCCTCGGTGTTGTCCTCGGGGGTGTAGAAGGTGTGCACCGAGCCGCCGGGCTCGTACAGGTAGGAGCCCGCCGTCTGCGGCTGGTCGGGGTACTCGCGATACTTCCAGCAGCCCTGGATCGTCCACACCTGCGCCGTTCCGGTGTGGTAGTGAATCGGCAGGGAACAACCGGGTTCCACTATGGCCATGAAGACCCACTCTCCGCGCTCCGGGTCCAGGCGCAGCGGCTTGATGTGGATGCCCGGAAAGACATCCTTGATCAGCGGGATCTGCTCGATGTTGACGGTCAGGAGCTTGTCCTGCGGCAGGGCGGGCAGCGGCAGGAGGGCGCCGGTAGACGTGGTGGGCTGCGCGAGAATTCTTGCATTCATGAGTTGTCTCCGTTTGTTAGAGGAGGTGAAACAGTGGACGGAAAGTGTCCTTTGATGAGGCAGAAGAGGCACGCCGGWMCGGCGGSAAACTCAGAGCKRCGSCGGCAACGCGCCGGAGGAATAGAAGCGTCCAGCGCAAAAGGTGAAGCCTGGCTAACCGCTGCCGGGCCTGCATGTCACTGTATACTCCTAAAGTTCTAATGTTGGAAGTTTAGGCGCTGAGGAAGGTTTTTTCTGCCCCTTGTTTACCCTAGGGACTGACTGAATAAGGGCCTTTAGCCTTGCTTGCAGCCCGCTAGCTGCCCGCCGTCGGGGTTCGATGATGGCGGGTACCGTTTTCAATGCGGACGCGGGGATGACGATCTCTGAGATGTAGCCGTCACCCCGATACCAGATAACGCCGGCGTACAGCATTTGCCTCTGCCGTCGACTACGCACGCCGCGACAGCTAGCGTTTGTAGAGGCCGGTCAGGGTGGCCGTGGCGAGCGTGTTCTGGTGGATGAAGAAGCGCACCACAGCGTTGGTCGGGTTGGCCGGCAACCCCAGCTTGGGCACGCCCAGGGCGTGCACGGTGAAGATGTAGCGGTGCGCGGGCAAGCTCTTGGGCGGGCAGGGGCCGCCGTAGCCGATGGCGCCGTAGTCGTTGGCGGCCTGGGTACCACTGGCGCCCAGGTCAGTGCCGTCGCTGGAGCGCGGGCCTGCGGCGAGCTGGGTGACGGACGAATTGATGTCGAACAGGATCCAGTGCCAGAAGCCACTGCCGGTGGGCGCGTCCGGGTCGTACAGCGTCAGCGCGAAACTCTTGGTGCCTTCCGGCGCGCCCCGCCATTGCAGCGCGGGCGAACGGTTCTGGCCGGTGCCGTCGTAGCCATCGAACTCATGCACCAGTTGCAATGGATCCTGATCCTTGAATTCAGGCGATGTTAATGTGAAGTTGCTCATGCCCTTTCCTTTCACTTGATTTCGATAATCAGAAAGCCGTATCGTTTGGAGGTGCCTGCGGCCGCCGGACGAAAGCAGGCGTCGCTTGCCAGCTACAGCGCCGCTTCGGCGACGTCGTCCACAGTGCCAATACGTCCGAGCGGAAAGCAGGCCTCGAAGGCCTGCAATATCTTGGGGATGTTCAGGGCGTCACCCGGCATCGACGTGCGAGTGATGCCCGGCGAGATCGAATTGGCGCGAATACCGAATTGGCCGAACTCGTTCACCACACAGCGCACAACGTGGTCGGTGCCAGCCGTGGGTGCCAACGGTTCCGCGTGTCATCCCATGGAGTCGTGAGCCCGCTTGCCTTCGGACCTCACGACGGCGTAGAACCAGCGCGCTGCTGGATCTACATGTCACTGCATATCCTAACATTCTAATGTTGGAAGTTTAGAGGCTGCGGAAAGTTTTCTCTGCCTCTTGTTTACCCTGGAGGCTGAACGAGGAGGGCCTTCAGCCTTGCTTGCGCTCGCTAGCTGCCCGCCGTTGGGGTTCGGTGATGGCGGGTACCGTTTTCAATGCGGAGGCGGGGATGTCGATCTCTGAGACGTAGCGGTCACCCCGATACCAAGTGACGCCTGCGTACAGCACGCTGCCTTTGCTATCAAGAAGACACCGCGACATCTTCGCGACGGGTGAGGCGAACGGGATCTTCAGCATGTCGCACAGTGGAAAATCCGCCGGCATCACGGTCATGCGTTGTCGCACACGTTTGCTCCGCGAGCCCAATTCATCGAGCACCGCAGCGAGTAGTTTTTTGTTCTTGGCGGTGTCCTGGGGCAAGGATTCGAAGACCGGGGTCAACACATAGATCTCCGCGTAGCAGAACGGCTCGCCGGAATAGGTATGCAGCTTGCGGACGCAGACGTATTCGCCGTTCGACTGTTCGCCCGGTCCGAGCAGTTCCTGCGGCACCCTGGTGTGGCGCCGGACTTCGAGTACGTCAAAGGCGAGCGCCTCAGGCGCGGCGAACGGATCGTTGATCGCCAGTTCGAGGTCGCCCGTGGCGGCGGGCAGGGCCGCCACGTGGGTCCCGATGCCTCGCTGGCTACGAATCAGCCCTTCTTTGGAAAGCAGCTCATACGACTGCCGAACGGTAACGACGGCCACGCCCAGGTCAGCCGCGAGCTGCGTGATCGGCGGCAGCAGCATGCCGAGCGGATACTCGCCTTTTGCGATCCGGTACCTCAGCACCGAAGCCAGCCGCTGATATTGCGCAACGCCCCGTTCAGCCGACAGCTCCGGCCGCTCAATCCCCGTCGTTCGATCGTCCGTCATTCTAATTGCCTAACATTCAGATCATAGGAGTATGCACTAGAAGAACGGGACCGGCCCTTAGCGAGCAGGCGTCCACGCCTGTTCGGCTGGAATCGGAAAGGGTCGAGATGTGGCGCGGTGGCCGTAGGATTGATTTGTCTGTTGAACTAGTTGAAACGCGAGCTAGAACGCCTGGCCACGCCCTTGGTCGGGCGATGCCCCTCGCAAATCTGGCTATGTCGCGCACACCTAGTCGGTGCGATATGCCGGGTTGGTCGCCGCGCCACATCGCTAAAGGTGATGCATGATGCATATTTAGCGATTAAGCGACTGCACGCCCACTGCTATATCGGCCGCGGTTGCCGCCAGGATCTCCCGATACGCATTCACCACGCCCTCCACCTGCCCGGGCGCGGGCACCTCTGTTTCGGTGCGGCCGCTCAGAAACTTGCCGTCCGGCAGTCGCCGCACGGTCCAGGCGATGGTCGCCGCTGCCCACTTGCCGACATTGGCGTCGAGGCTTACCACCTCGGTCGTTACCCGGAAGGCCGGCTGCGCCGCCGACAGGCCGTGCCGGTAGACATCCACCGCGTCAAGAGTCGATTGCAGTTGCTGCGACAGCGCATCGCGTAGCTCGTCGGGTAATGGGGACGTCCAGCGCGATGTGTCGAACAGCTTCACCCCCCCGCTGGTGCCGTCACGCACCACCAGCTGAATGCGGTTCAGCCGCTCGGGCACGCGCACCGGCGTGACCTCGATCCATAACGGGTCGCCGCTACGGCTGGCTCGCCCTGTCACGGCCGGCGCGGCGTTGGAGCGACTGGCTGCCAGCGTGTAGTAGCGCGCCTCGGGCGACGCGCAGCCGTTCATCATGTTCGTGGCCGCGGCGGCCAGTGTAAAGAGCATCGTCAGACGTTTCATCATTTCTCTTCCCTCTTGCCTTGCAGTAGCGCTTCGGGATGCCGCTCGAGATAATCGGTCAGCGTGCGCAGCGAGACCGCCGTTTGCGTGAGTTCCTGCATCATCCGACGCGTATCCTGTTGCAGCGATGCGTCGGGCGCCAGCGCGCCATTGGCCGTGGCGAGCGTGCGGCGCACATCCTTCAGCGCGGCGAGCACTTCTGGTGCCACATCGCCATTGACCTGTGCCACGAGCTTGTCAGCGTTGACGAGCATTTTGTTCATAGACACCATCGCCGTGCGCGCGTCCTGCCCGATCTGGTCGAACGGCACCTTGCCGATCTTGGTCACAATGTCGCCAAGCTTGGCTTGCAGCTCGTCGAAGGTGCCCGGCGTGGTGGGGAACTCAGGCAGCGACCCGTTCAGGTCCAGATCAGCCGGCAGAGGTGCCTTCGGAAAGAAATCGAGTGCCACATAGAGCTGGCCGGTCAGCAGGTTGCCGGTGCGCAACTGCGCACGCATGCCGCGCTGTATCAGGCTATGCACGATGGCGAGCTTGCGCGCGTCGTCAGCCACGTCTTTCTCGTGCAGCCCCATGCGAGACGGATAGAGTTCCACCACCACGGGCATGCGGAAGGCCTTCTTGTCACGCTGGTATTCGATACCGATCGAGCGCACTTGCCCGACGGTCACACCGCGGAAATCGACTGGCGCACCTGGAGACAGGCCGCGCACGGACTGATCGAAGTTGAGCACTGCCAGTGCGGGCGCGAGTTCCTCCGGCTCCTTCATGGCTTCCGATTGGTCCGCCGCAAGCAGGAACTCTGTGTTCTCGGCGGCCGTGGCGTGCGCAGTCGAGTGCTCCGGCGCCTGGAAAGCCAGGCCGCCAAGCATCACGGTGACCAGCGACTGCGTGGACAACTTCAGCCCGTTCGCGTCAAGCTTGAGGTCGACGCCGCTGGCATGCCAGAAGCGCGTATCGGCGGAGACGAGCTTGTCATAGGGCTTGTTGACGAAGACCCGCAGCGTGATGTCGTGGCCGTTCGGCTCGAGTTGATACGCTACGACATGGCCGACCTGCACGCGACGATAGTAGACCGGTGAGCCGATGTCGAGCGAGCCCAGGTCCTGCGCACGCAGCACGAACTGCCTACCAGAGGCGTCGGCAGTGACAGTCGGCGGGACTTCGAGCCCGGTGAAGCTGCGCGTCGTCTCGCCTGACTTGCCGGCATCCACGCCGATATATGCGCCCGATAGCAGCGTCTCGAGCCCCGACACACCGCTGGTTGCAAAGCGTGGCCGTACCACCCAGAAGCGTGTGTCGGCCACGGCGAAGGTCTCCGCATCCTTGGTCAACGCGATCGTCGCGATCACATGCGAACGGTCCGCTGCCAGCCGTGCCGTCTTGACCAATCCGATATTGACGTCCTTGTAGCGGACGGGAGTCTTGCCCGGCGTCAGGCCTTCGGCGGTGCGAAACGTGATGGTGATCTCGGGCCCGCGCGATGCTAGCGTGTTGATCAACAAGGAAAGCCCGACTACCGCCGCAACGATGGGGATCAGCCAGACGAGCGAGGGTAGCCAACGCGCGCGAGGGGCGCGCCCGGGCTGCGGTACACCCTGATGTGGGGGATGATTAGTGTGTTCGGGCATGGTCGGAGTGCGGAAATTCGATGAGAGGAGGCGACGTCTCAAGCGCATCCCACAGCAGACGGGGATCAAAGCTCAGTGACGCGAGCATGGTCAGTACGACAACCGAGGCAAAGGCCAGGGCCCCGCCCCCGGGCGTAATTGTGGCCAGTGCCCCGACCTGCACCAGCGCGGCCAGGAGTGCCACGACGAAGATGTCGAGCATGGACCACCGGCCGACGACCTCGACCAGCGCGTAGAGCCGGGTCTGTTCTCGGATGCGCCAGGTCGATCTGCGGCGCACCGATATCAGCAGCAATGTCAGGATCATCATCTTGAGCAGCGGGACGACAACGCTGGCGATCAGCACCACGAGGGCCAGCATGTGCGAGCCGGACAGCCACAGATAGATCACGCCGGACATGATGGTGTCGCGCTGCGTGCCGAAAATCGATTGCGTCACCATCACCGGAAGCAGATTGGCCGGGATATACAGGAGGTAGGCGGCCAGCAGGAAGGCCCAGGCGCGCGCCACGCTTGCCGGCTTGCGATGATGCAGTACGGCGCCGCAGCGCGGACACGGTTCGGCCTCGAGCGTCATCGGACTGAGCCCGTCGCAGGCGTGGCACGACAGCAGTCCGAGCGAAGTGGCGGTAGCGTCTGGCGATTGAGGCGTGGTCATGACGCGGCACCCGGTGAGCGGGGTGGCACGTCATCTGCATCATGGACAACGAGGTAATGCCACAGTTCGCGCGGATCGAAGGACAAGATGGCGGCAAGTACGACCACAAGGGCACCGAACGACCAGAGGGCGACGCCAGGCAGCACCTGCGCAATGGTGGACAGCTTCACCACCGTGACCAGCACGCCGATCATGAACACTTCGATCATGCCCCACGGCCGCGTCTGGCGAATGCTGCGCACGATGAGGTCGAACCCGGGTGGCATGCGGTGCTGCGCCATTGGCACGAGCAGGTAGCACATCATGAGTAACTCGGCCAGCGGAAGCAGGATCGTCGTGGCGAACACGAGCATCGCCACCGGCGACATGTCGTCCGCGTAGAGTGCCTGTACGGAACCCCATAGCGTGGTCTCCATGCGCGAGCCCTTGAGGTCCATAGCGACGATCGGGTACGCGTTCGAGATCAGAAACAGGATCAGAGCAGTCACCACGAGCGGCAGCAGGCGGCGATAGGTAAGCGAACTGTCGCGATAGAGCCCACCGCCGCAGCGCAGGCAGGTGGCACGTTCGCCCGGTTGCAGTGTCACGCGCATATGGAGTGCGTCGCAATGCTCGCACGCAACCAGCCGGTGCATGGCCTGTGGTGGATCTGGCGGCGGGATGTGGTTCTGATGCACGACGTGTCCTGGGATGGTTATCGGCCTCGTTACATGAGGCAAGCAGTGCTTCGAGCGCACCGGAATCTTTCGAGATTCCCGCATTCTGCTACAAAATGACTTGAATGTCATCATGACAATAAGTATCTTATAAGGATTGCAACGAGCACGTCTGCTGCAAAACGCCTCCTTGTCCCACCGTTTCCAGCTGCATGCAGGCTCCTTCTTTCCTCAGAACGATGTCCATGAAAGTTGTGTGCGAAGTCGAAATGCGCGATGGCCTGCCGCATGACATCCTTGCCGCGGCCGAACGGCTGGTTGCCGCGGCGCAGACGCTGCGCACTCGGTGCGAGCCGAGGACGGCACTGAGCTTGTTCGTATCAAGGAGGGCGGGACGTGGCCTACGCCATGGTGTCGGCGTTGTAGCGGTGTATTGATATAATCATCCAATCACATAAGGTCCTCAAATTGAAGATGCCTGCCGCCCCTGATCTTAAAGACCATCGCCCTCGCGTTGCAGCCGAACGGCGTGCACGGATGCGCATGCGTCTCATTGAAAGCGCGATGATCGTCTTTGCGCAAAGAGGTATCGGAGTCAGCGTGATTCCGGAAGTCATCGCGGCAGCTGGCGTCTCACAAGGTTCCTTCTACAACTACTTCCGTACTAACGACGATCTGCTGGCGGCTGTCAGCGAAGCGCTCAGTCACGACATGGTGCAAATGATCGAGAGCGTGGTCGGCGATATCGAAGACCCGGCGTTGCGTGTTGCAACGGGTATTCGCTTGTATCTGCACCTTGCGCGATCCTATCCTGTGGTGGCGCAGTTTCTTTCCGGCACAGGCCTGACCTTGGTCGGCAAGAAGAGTGCCGTGTACGAGTACCTGCCCTCGGATATCAAGGAAGGCCTGAAGACGGGCACGTTTGACGAGGCTTCGGCCGATGTTGCATTGGACATGGTGGCAGGCGCAGGGGTGATCGCCGTTCACCGTATGGCCCAGGGAAAAACGACCAAGGATTATCCCGAGCGGATAGTCCGGGCGGTGTTGCGGTCGCTCGGCGTGTCTGCATCGAGTGCCACAAAGTTGACCTCTGCGCCTTTGCCAATGCTGGTCGCTCCGCCGGAATCACTGCTCGAAAAGGCACAGGAAAAGCTCGCCGAAATGGCCGAGCCCTCCAACTTTCGAGCGTAGCCAACGCTACGGCACTTCGCCGCTCGCTTCGGCGAGCAAGCCATCGAATAGCACTTCGCTCGCATCCAGCGGCGACTTGGATATCGCATCAGCCGCCGCTTCCTCCACGCCTAAGCCGCGCAATGCCACGGCGGCGGCAAGCTCCGAAAAATCTTCGCGACATTCGGTTTCAAGCATGCGGTGCATTGCGCTCATTGCCGCGCCGGCAACGATATTGAACCCCAGGGCGGTCGGCATGCGCTTGAATCGATTGCGTCGAACACCTTCCTCTATGTCCCTGCGGACGAACTCCAGCATATTGGGTGCCTGGTAGCCAGCCCAGCCAAGCCGGCCAAGGATTCCAGCCACACCCGGCTGGCGTATCGCAAGTATCGACGCCAGCCGTATTCCCCTGGCGATGTGTTCGGCCGGGTCGTCATGGCCGCGCACAATGGGGTCCGCGGCCCGCACCCATTGTTCAGCAATATTCCCAACAAGCTCCCGCACGATCGCGTCAGCCGACGGAAAGTACTTGTAGAACGTTCCACGTGACACCCGTGCTGCCGAAATGATGTCGTCGATGGAAGGCGTCGTGGCGCCGTTCTCTACCATCAAGCGCATCGCACTGTTCAGCAACAGCGAGCGCATACGCTGTCGCCGCTTTGCCGCAACTCGCTGACGGTGGTCGCGAGTCTCCCACGGTTCTGTTTCAGCTGCCAATCTCTTCTGTATCGGGGTCATTGATCTGTTTTTTCCTCATGGTCAATGAGTCGACATGGCCGCGCGCACAGCACTTCCTGCGCCTTCGGTCTATGCCCATCACATCACTCCGCGTCCAGTGCTTGTCTCTGCGCGTCCACATCTTGCGGTCGCACGCACCTTATTCGTCTCATGTGGAATCCGGTACGTCATAGTCGTCCCGTTCCACACATAAAATAAATTGTACGTCATCATGACGTACAAGTCATTATGATGTATATTTCGGGCTATCGGAAAGGGCGAAAGCCCTAACAGGCCTGCCGTTGCTGATGCCAGCACGAGTCCGTGGAGCGGCTCGGTGGCGTGGACCGCTGATGACTCGCAGGCGAGCGAAGGACCTTATTGGAGGGCAGAAATTGAACAGGAACCATCGAGCGGCAGCTCTTACCATCATCGCGGCGCACCTGCTGGCCGCCTGTACACCGGGTCCAGCATCCGAACACACGGACGTCAGGCCGGTGCGGACAGTGATCGCCGGGCGTGCCGCCGGCTCGGTCAGCGCGACCTACTCAGGCGAGATTCGTGCGCGTTACGAAAGTCAGTTGGGATTCCGCACAGCCGGCAAGATCGTCGCGCGGATGGTGGAAGTTGGCAGTCATGTCAAGCGCGGTCAGCCGTTGTTCCAGCTCGATCCCACGCAGGAAACATTGCAGGTGGCCGCGGCGGGAGCGGAGGCAGATGCGGCGCGGAGCCGGGTAGCCCAGGCGCGGGTGGACGTTAAGCGTACCGAGCAACTGCTCGCGCAGAACTTTGCCTCGCAAGCCGAGTTGGACCAGCAGCGGCTGGCGCTCAACCAGGCGGAAGCACAACTGCGTTCGGCACTGGCGCGGCAGCAGTTGAATGCCAACATGCGCGGATTCACCACGCTCGTGGCCGACCGCGATGGCGTGGTCAGCGCGATCAACGCGGAAGCCGGCCAAGTGGTCTCAGCCGGGCAGACGATCGCAACCGTCGCGGCTGACGGTGAACGCGAGGTCTCCATCAGTATTCCGGAGTCGCGAGTCGACGAACTGCGTAAGGCGCCGACGCTGACGATTACGGTGTGGGCGCATCCGGACAAGTCCTGGACGGGCAAACTCCGGGAGCTTGCTCCGGACGCGGACAGTATCACGCGGACGTACTCGGCGCGAATCTCCATTCAGGAGGCGGATCCGGAGCTGCTGCGTCTAGGCATGACAGCGTCTGTCATCGCACCCGACGTGGACGGCAGTGGCGTTGTCCGCGTGCCGTTGACCGCCATTGTCGATCATGAACGCAGCCGTCAGGTGTGGGTGGTTGACCCGAAGACGTCTCGGGTTATCGCGCGTGAGGTCAAGCTGGGCGCCGCGCAGAACGACAGTGTCATCGTGGTTGGGGGCCTGGTGGGCGGAGAAACCGTGGTGAGTGCCGGCGTGCATATGTTGCAGCCTGGCCAGCAGGTAAAGGTGGCCGAGGCGGTAGCTGTCGCCAAGGCGGGGGGTGTGAAGTGAAAGGCATCAACCTGTCCGAATGGGCACTGAAGCACCAGCAGATGATCGCGTTCCTGCTGTTGCTGTTGTCCGTGGCCGGCGTGCTGGCATATGGCAGCCTGGGCCAGAAGGAAGACCCGGAGTTCACGATCAAGACCATGGTCGTCCAGGCGTACTGGCCGGGAAGTTCCGCGCAGCAGATGGCCGATCAGGTCACCGACAAGATCGAGCGCAAGCTCCAAGAGGTGGCGGAGATCGACTATACGTCCACTTATGTGAAGCCGGGCGAAACGCAGGTCAAGGTGAACTTGCGCGAGGACGTACCACCAGGTGCAGTGCCGGACGTGTGGTACCAGGTTCGGAAGAAGATGGGCGACATCCGGCACACCCTGCCACAGGGCACACAGGGCCCTTTCTTCAATGACGAGTTCGGGGACACCTTCGGTAACCTCTATGCCATCACTGGTGACGGATTCGACTATGACGATCTGAGACGGATTGCGGATGCCGCGCGTAACGAGTTTCTTCGTGTCGGCGACGTCAACAAGGTCGACTTGGTGGGCAAGCAGGAACAGAAGATCTATGTGGAAGTCTCCACCGCCAAGCTCGCTTCGCTGGGGATCGACCCGGCACTAATTGCGTCGACGCTCCAACAAACCAATGCCGTGACATCGGGCGGGACAGTGCAAACCACCGCGGAACAAGTGCGGCTCGCTGTTAGTGGCGAGTTTGACTCGGTCGAAGGGATTCGCGCCATCGGCATCCGTGCCGGCCAGCGTACCTTCCGCCTTGGCGATATCGCCGACGTCCGTCGTGGCTTTGTGGAGCCTGCCACCTCGAGGATGCGCTTCAACGGCAACGAGGCGATTGGACTTGCGGTGAGCATGCGCAAGGGCGGCGACGTGATCCGGCTTGGAACAAAGCTGGACGAAACGGTAAAACGCATCGAGTCCCACTTGCCGGTGGGTGTGCAGATCCACGCCGTAAGCGACCAGCCACATATCGTTGAGCACTCCGTGTTCGAGTTCAAGAAGAGTCTGGCCGAGGCGGTGATCATTGTGCTCGTTGTGAGCTTCCTCTCACTCGGCTTGCGCACGGGACTGGTCGTCGCGCTCAGCATCCCGCTCGTGCTGGCCATGACATTCCTGGCGATGTACGTGATGGGCATCGACTTGCAGCGCATCTCGCTGGGTGCGCTGATCATTGCGCTCGGACTGTTGGTCGACGACGCCATTATTGCCGTGGAAATGATGTCGTTGAAGCTCGAGCAGGGCTGGGACAAGTTCCGCGCCGCCACATACGCCTACACGGCCACGGCCTTCCCGATGCTCACCGGCACGTTGATCACGGCGGCGGGCTTCCTTCCGGTCGGCTTTGCGAAGTCGGGCACTGGCGAATATGTGTACTCCCTGTTCCAGGTGGTGGGCATTTCACTGTTGTTGTCGTGGATCGTGGCCGTCCTCTTCACGCCATATATCGGTTTCAAGCTGTTGAAGGAGCATGCGCACGCGTCGCATGACGAGGATGCGGTCTACCAGCGCGGATTCTATGTCAAGTTCCGCCACTTCATCGACTTCTGCCTTAAGCAGCGCGTGTGGGTACTCGGCATCACGCTCGCGGCATTCGTAGGCGCACTGGTGCTGTTCAAGGCGATACCCCAGCAATTCTTTCCGGCGTCTGACCGGGCCGAACTCATTGTGGACCTGTGGATGCCGAAGGCCTCGACCTTTGAGGCGAGTCAGCGCGAGGTCCAGAAGCTGGAAGGGCTGCTCAAGGGCGATCCGGACATTGCGGCGGTGACCAGCTTCGTTGGAAACGGTACGCCACGATTCTACCTGCCGCTCGATGTGCAGACGCCCAATCTGAACTTGGGCGAGATGCTGGTGATGACGAAGGGCGGTGAGGCACGGGAGCGGGCGAAGGAGAAGCTCGAGAAGCTGTTCGACGAAAGATTCCCGAATGTGCGGGGCCGCGTCAATCGACTGGAGAACGGTCCGCCTGTCGGATACCCGGTGCAGTTCCGCGTGTACGGGCAGGACAACGTCAAGGTTCGTGCGATCGGTCAGCAGGTGGCGGACATCATGCGCGAAGAGCCGCACGTGCGCCAGGTYAACCAGGACTGGGGCGAACGTATCAAGCGCGTGCAGGTCGACGTGGACCAGGATAAGGCGCGTGCACTGGGCATCAGTTCAGGCCAGATCAAGGAAGCCCTCGAGGCCTCGTTGTCGGGCACGCCAATCACGCAGTACCGTGAGGAGGACCAGGGAGTCGACGTGGTCTCGCGCCTCGTCGCGGTGGAGCGCACGGACCTGAACAACCTGAAGGACGCCAAGATCTATGTGCGCGACGGCAAATTTGTGCCCGTCTCGCAGGTGGCCCGGCTCACGCTTGACAGTGAGGACAGCGAACTCTGGAGGCGCAATCGCGTGCCAACGCTGACCGTTCGTGCCGACATCGCGGGGGCGCAGGCACCTGACGTCACGCGTGCGCTACAGCCGAAGATCGAGGCATTGGAAAAGGCGCTTCCGCTCGGCTATGGCATCGAGATCGGAGGCGCTTACGAATCGAGTGGGAAGGCCCAGCGTTCTGTTTTCGCGGTGATGCCCGTGACGATTATCGCGGTGCTCTTGCTGCTGATGATTCAACTTCAGGACATGAAGAAGATGGCGATGGTCCTGCTGACCGCGCCGCTCGGGCTGATCGGTGTCAGCGCGATCATGGCCGCGTTCCAGATTCCATTCGGTTTTGTCGCCATGTTGGGCGTTATTGCCCTCGCTGGAATGATCATCCGCAACTCGGTGATCCTGGTCGTACAGATCGATCAGGACGTGGGCGCGGGCGTCGCACTGTGGACGGCCATCGTCGAGGCGGCGGTGCGACGGCTGCGTCCGATCGTGCTGACTGCTTTGGCGGCAATTCTGGCGATGGTGCCGCTTACACACTCCGTGTTCTGGGGCCCAATGGCGTGGGCAATCATGGGAGGGCTCGCCGTTGCCACGGTGCTGACGCTGGTCTTCCTTCCCGCTTTGTATGCGACCTGGTACCGGGCCAAGCGCCCCGCGACCGTCCGATCGCAAATATGACGATGAGAGTTATTTCGATGAAAGGTTTGAGCATGGCCCTGCGGGCCGGGCAAGTGGCTTTGGGCTGCATGCTTTTCCTGAACGCTGGGGAGTCGGGCGCTATCGATCTCGTGGGGTCCTACCAGCAGGCATTGGCGCATGATCCGACAAGCCTAGCTGCAAATGATGCACTCACGGCAGGGCGGGAGATGGCTGTGCAGGGCGACGCCTTGCTGCGTCCCCGCGTAAGCCTGCAAGCGGCACTGGACCGGATCAACAATCGTTCTTCCGGCAACCCGCCGGCCGAGGCCGCACCGTTGGTATCCGCCGATAGTTCAGGCACTGCGCGGCAGGCCGGTGTGATGCTCATTCAGCCACTGTACGACAGGACCGCAGTAGCCACGAGGAAGCAGTTGCGCGAGCAATCGAACCTGGCGCAAACGCAGTTCGACCAGTCTCGCCAGAATCTGGCCTTGCGGGTGGCGGAGGCATACTTCGGCGTGGTATTGGGTGAGGAAACGCTCCGTGTGGTACAGGCCGAGAAGGCGGCCTTGCGACAGCAACGGGACCGCGCGAAGGCGCGCTTCGACATCGGCCAGGGCAAAATCACCGATCTTCATGAAGCCCAGGCCCGCCTGGATGGGGTGGAGAGTCGCGAAGTCACGGCGCAGTCTGCGCTAGAGCAACGACGCGCGCGATTCCTGGAAACGGTCGGCATGCCGCCCGATCAGCTCAGCGGGCTGGCGCCAAATTTCGCGCCGCGACCGCCGGAACCGGACAATCTCATGGCGTGGCAGGCAAGGGGTGAAGATCAGAGCTACGTCGTGAAGACCAAGCAGTCGGAGCTCGACATTGCCGGCGCGGAGATCGACAAGTACCGCGTCAGCAGTCGCCCGACCGTCGCGCTCGTGGCACGTTATGGCGCCCAAGGCCAAACCGGCAATCTGGCTCCCTGGGTTGCGGCCAGCAACACCCGCACCGCGACGATCGGCTTGCAGCTCAACATTCCGCTGTACGCGGGCGGCGGACTGGATTCGCGCGAGCGGGAATCCGTTGCGAGGAAGAGCCAGGCGGAGCAGGAGGTTGCCGCCGCCCGGCGAGACGTGCGCTTGAATGTGCAGGATGGATTCCTCTCGGTGAAAACGGGCGTGTCGCGCGTCGCCGCGCTCGAGCAGTCGTTGACTTCGGCGCGTAGCGCGCTCGCGGCGACGACGCTTGGCCGGGACGTTGGCACCCGTACGGAACCCGACGTACTGGACGCGCAGCAGCGCGTGTTCGCCGCTGAGCTTGACCTGGTTCAGGCACGCTTGGACTACCTCCTTGGCCGTCTGCGGCTTGCCGCCGCGGCGGGGGAACTGAGCGAGGAAACCTTGCGCTCGTTGAATGCCTGGCTCGCAGCCTGATCGAGAAATCCTATGCTAGGAGATCTGCAGCACTATTGGAGCGGCGCCTTTCTCGCCGCCAACGCGTTCATCGGGCTGAACATGGTGGGCGCGTTGCTGCTGGGAATGCTGGTTGGCTACGAGCGCTCGTACAATGGCCGCGCCGCCGGCATGCGCACTTACGGCCTCGTGTGCATGGCGTCCACAGCGCTGACGGTATTCGTCGGTCACACGTCGCTCTGGTACGGCGGTGCCACAGCGCACATCCAGGCAGATCCGACCCATACCATCCAGGGCGTGGTCACCGGCGTCGGCTTCCTTGGCGCCGGGGTCATCATGAAGGACGGCATGAGCATCCGCGGCCTCACGACCGCGGCATCCATCTGGGCTGCCTCGGCCATAGGCGTGTTGCTCGGCGTTGGCTTCTATGCCGCCGCGTTGCTGCTCGCCGTGCTATGCGTGGGCTCGATGTCCCTGTTGCACCGGCTGGAGGCCAGGCTTCCGGGGCGCATGACGCTTGATGTGTCGCTGACTTTCCAACCCGGCGAAGCCCCTGACTTCGATCTGCTGATCGACAGGGCAAAGTCTCGCGGCTATCGCGTGCTTCACGACAGCCTTACCATCACGTTTGCCGACAACCAGGCCGTGTGGCGAGTCAGCCTGGTCGCACCGGACAAGGCGCGCGCGCTATCGCCGGCGGGACTGGCGGCCGAGATGGCTGCAACCCAGGGTGTCTCCCGGTTCAGCATCGTACCGGTGCGCAATTGATTCGGGTAAGCGAACACATCTATTCAAGACAACCAAGATGTTTAGCAGCAGCGCGCGGATAGACGAGTTGACTCAGGTGCAGTGGATACACAGAAATATTGCCGTCGCATTCGGCCTCGGCAGCCTGCTTTGGATCTTGCGTCCCGTCCTCACACCGTTCCTGTTCGGTGCGCTCATCGCATACATGTTGCAGCCGGGCTTCGAGTGGCTGGTGCGCCATCGCACGCCGCGCGGCCTCGCGGCGCTCATGGTGATGCTCGTCTTCGGGTTCTGTCGCAGTAAGGACGTGGTGGAACAGCCGGGCCTACCACGTGAATCGGGGTCAGGCGGCCAGCGAATAGAACTGCTCTGCTGCGGACGTAGCGCTCCCATCCGGGCACTTCATCTGGCCCTTTGCGATCATGTGCATGAGCTCGATGGCGCCCAGCAGGATGCGTGCGCAGCGAAAGTCCTTGAAGCCGAGCATCGGTCGAGTCAGTCGCTTGATGGCCCGATGGTCCTGCTCGACGATGTTGTTCAGGTATTTGCTCCGCCTGATGACGGTGGGCGCTTCACGTTCGGCGTTGATGTCGTGCAAGGCGGCCAGGTTGGCCGGGCTGCCGTCGATGGTCACCGTGTCAGGCTGGCCGTGCTGCGCGATGGCGGTTTCGAAAAACCCCCGTGCTGCGGCCTTGTCACGCTGGGCGCACAGCAGGAAGTCGATGGTATTGCCCGCCTTGTCGACCGCCCGGTACAGATACTTCCACTGGCCGCGTACCAGGATGTAGGTCTCGTCCATGCGCCAGCTTTTCCCCACCGGACGCTTGGAGTGGCGAAAGATTTTGCTTAGCGCCGGTAGCAACTTCAGCGCCCAGCGATGCACGGTCGAATGGTCAACCGAGATGCCACGTTCGGCCATCATATCCTCGAGATGACGCAGGCTCCGCGGATAGGCGACATACCAGCGCACGCAGGGCAGCATCACCTCCAGCGGATAGTGCAAGCGCTTCAATACCTTCGCAATCTCCGTGTTCATCACCACTGGCCACATTGCCTGAATTCGATACCGGCTCATTCTACCGGAAGCTTATTGCGACAAAACCCGTGTACGAGAAGGCAGGCGTCGGTCCCGAGGACATCGACGTGTCCGAATTGTACGACTGCTTCGCGCAGAACGAAGTCATCTCCTATGAGACGCTCGGCTTTTGCCCGGAGGGTGGTGCGGAAAAGTTCGTGCGCGACGGCGACAATACCTACGGCGGCAAGGTCGTCATCAACCCGTCCGGCGGCCTGCTTTCCAAGGGGCATCCGCTTGGGGCCACCGGGCTCGCGCAATGCTACGAGTTGACCAACCAATTGCGCGGGCAGGCCGACAAGCGGCAGGTCGAAGGCGCGAAGCTGGCGCTGGCGCATAACATAGGGCTCGGCGGGGCTTGCGTGGTGACGCTCTACGGCAAGAACTGAGCCRCCAGCGCGGATCATGTCTTGGCCGCCGGCACGCGTCATGCGTCCGGCGGCTTTTTTTGTCGTTGCCATGGCGCATCAACCCAATCCTGTGGCCCGCCATCCGCCTTCGACGGGCATCGAAAAATGGCCAGCAGGGCAAGATGCCCGTGCTGGCCCCAATCCTGGGAAGGGAATGATGGTCCGGATGGCCTACGCCGGGTCCGCTTCCCGTGCGTTGCGATCGCGCTCGTTCTGCATGAGTTGCAGCTCGCGCCACAGGATCTTGCCTGTCGACGTCTTGGGCAGGCTATCGAGGAACTCCACGACGCGGGGAACCTTGTAGGCCGACATCGATGACCGGGCCCAGTCCACCAGCGCCTGGGGCTCGATCGTGCCACGGGCGCCAGGGCGCAACACGACCAGCGCCTTCACCGTCTCGCCACGGTGACGGTCATGGGCCGAGATCACGCACGCCTCCTGTACCGCAGGGTGCCCGTACAGGAGAGACTCGACTTCCGCGGGCCACACCTTCAGGCCCGAGGCGTTGATCATGCGCTTGAGCCGGTCGGTGACGTAGAAGTAGCCGTCATCGTCGTGATAGCCAAGGTCGCCCGTGCGCAGGAACGGCTTGCCGTCGATCTCGATGAAGACTGCCGCAGTGGCGTCGGGCTTGTTCCAGTAGCCTCCAAACATCGTGGGGCCGTGCAGGACGAGCTCGCCGGACTGGTTCGCGTCGAGTTCGGCGCCGGTCTCCGGGTCAATCACGCGGGCATCGCAATTGATGACCGGCACGCCGGCGCACTGGCGCCTGGCGGCCTGCGGCGGATTGCTGTGCGACATGCCGCAGAATTCGGTCAGGCCATAGCTTTCCAGGAAGGGCTGTCCCAACCGCGCCTGCAACGTACGGGCCAGCGCCTCGGGCATCGCTGACGCGCCGCCGTAGATGCGCGTTAGCGAAGACAGGTCACGCTGGTCGATGTCGGGACGTGCAAAGAGTTCCGCCAGCATGGTAGGGACGGCGGCCCAGGTGCGAAGGCGCAGCCGCTCGATGAGTTCCAGCGCCGCATCGGCATCCCAGCGCGCGAGTATCGCGACGGTGCGCCCCAGGCGCACGGCCTGGTTCATCGCCCGCATGCCCGCCAGATGGGTCACCGGCAGCGTGAGGAGTTCGTCCTCCTCCGCGCGATCGGATTGCCAGTACTCACGATGCGTCATTGTATAGACGAAGTTCCGGTGGCTCAGCATCGCGCCCTTGGGCTTGCCCGTCGTGCCGGACGTGTAGCCGATCACCGCGAGGTCAGGGCCGCCGCCCTGCATCGGCAGGGGACCGATGCAGGCGTCCAGCGCGCCCGAGAAGTCGTGCATGCGCGGGTCCGCCGACTGGCGCGGCGGTTCGCTGATGCACGCGGGCACATCGAGATAGGGCACCTCGCCGGGTCTGCCGGCGAACTCGGCCGGCGCCCCCACTACACAGCCATCCAGGTCATCGCCTTCCAGCAAGCCCTGCAACCGGTCCACCAGGTCTTGCGTCGCGATGACGACCCGCGCGCCGCTGTCCCTGGCGTAGTACTCAATCTCCTCGCTCGTGCTCATCGGATTCATGGCGACGACGACGGCGTCGCAGCGCATCACCGCGTAGAACGCAATCATGTACTGCGGACAGTTCTGCATCAGCAGCAGCACGCGGTCGCCCTGACGCACCGACAGGTGATGCTGGAGGTAACCGGCCAGCGACAGGGCCGCGGTGTGCAACGCGCGGAACGTCGTCTGCCTGCCGTAGAACACGACGGCGGGCTTGTCCGGCACGCGGGTTGCCGAGTCTTCCAGGTGGCTGAACAGGTTGCAGTCCGCCACCTCCAGCGTGCGGGGGACGCCGGCAGGCCAGTGCGCGAAGTGTCGTGTCAATTGGGGCATGTGTGATAGCTGAATGAATGGGGACGGGCGGGAATCAGGCCACTGCGACGATGGCCTCGCCGACGATCTTGGTCTCGCCTTTGTGGTTGGTGCACTGCATTTCCACGCGCAGCCGCGGCTCGCCATCCTGCTCGAAGCGTTCGGCGACGCGTCCCGTGCAATGCGGCTGGTCATACAAGTGCGTGATGCCGGTAAAGCGCATCTTCAGGCTGCGCAGGCGTGTGTGCCCGGCCCAGTTGGTGATCAGCCGGCTCAGGTAGGCGGCCGACAGCATGCCGTGGGCACGAGAGGAAGGTGGGAGGCACGCGCAGCGACGGCAGGCCGGCGGCACGCGCCACGGCAACGTTGCTGTACTCGGGGTTGGTCTCGCCGATGGCATTCGCGTACCACCGCACGGCCCATTCCTCCACGTTCACTTGGCGCTGGCCAAAGCTGTGGCCGATCAGGTTCTTGTCAAGCATTGCTAGTTCTCCATGGGACTGGCCTGCCGCGTCCGCCCCGGGGCGCTGCAGGAAATTGATCCGGCCTCAGGCGCGGGCGGGAATGACGCCGTCGAGGTTGGCCGCGGGCGCGGCGCCGGCCACGAGATCCGGCATCAGCGCGCCAAGTTCAGCCACCTCCCAGCGTCCGGCCTTCTCGATCCTGGGGCCGGCGCGCCAGCCTTCTGCCACCGTGATGCGGCCGCCACGGCTGCCGAACACGCGGCCGGTGACGCTGTCGGATTCTTCGCTGCCGAGCCAGACGATCAGCGGGGCGACGTTGGCGGGGTCGAACGCGTCGAAGCCTTCCACGGCGTTGGTCGACACCTGCAGGCGGCCGCTCTTGAGCAGATGCTCGGTGTGGCGCGTGGTGCCGCTCGGATAGATGGTGTTGACGGTCACGCCATAGCGGCCAAGCTCTTCGGCGGCGATATTCGACATCGCCGCGATGCCGGCCTTGGCCGCGCCGTAGCAGGTCTGGCCGATATTGCCGAACAGGCCCGCCGACGACGAGGTATTGATGACGCGCGCCTTGCGCTGGCGGCCCGCCTTCGATTCGTCGCGCCAGTAGGTGCTCGCGTGACGCATCGGTACGAACGTGCCGCGCAGGTGGACGCGCATCACGGCGTCCCAGTCTTCCACCGGCATGTTCACCAGCATGCGGTCGCGCAGGATCGCGGCGTTGTTGACCAGCACATCCAGTCCACCAAACGTCTCGATGGCAGCCTGGATCATCCGGCCGGCGCCTTCCCAATCGGCCACGTCATCCTCGTTGGCGATCGCCTGGCCGCCCATCGCGCGGATTTCTTCCACCACCTGGTGGGCCGGGCCGGACGCGGCGCTGGTGCCATCGGCGGACGCGCCGAGGTCGTTCACGACAACCTTGGCCCCGTGACGGGCGAACTCCAGGGCATACTCGCGGCCAAGGCCACGGCCGGCGCCGGTGATGACCACTACGCGGTCTTTGCAGAGCTGTTGCATTGAGCTTTCCTTTCGTCGATTTGAACAGCGTGGGAAATGTGCGGGCGTATTGGTCCCGGCGCATGACGGGAGCGATCGGGCCGCTTCGGAATTCGGTAGGCGGTCGGGACGCTCTGCGAGTCAGTCCCGGCCAGCGGGCGGTTATTCGGCCTGGATGCCAGCCAGCGCGATCACGCGCTTCCACTGCGCCTGATCATTCGCCAGTGCGCCGTCAAATGCCTTCGGGCCCAGCGCGTAGGGCGTGGTGCCGCGTTGCGCGAAGTGCGCGGCGGCCTCCGGCGGGTCGAAAAACTCCAGTGCCGCCTGTGCCAGTTTGTCCACCACGGCGGGGGGCGTTCCGACAGGCGCGGCCAGGCCGACCCAGCCGGTCAGCGTCGCGCCCGGCTTCCCGGACTTGACCAGCGGCACGGCGGCCGATATCTCGAGCACGGTATAGTCCACCACGCCGCTGATGAGGTCTGGCAGCAGTGTGCTCATCGCCTTGTAGGGCGCGTCCACCGCCTGCACCTTGGCCGGGTCATTGATCGCTGCCAGCATGGCGCGATAGCCGGCACTGCTCGTGCCGAAGTTCAGCTTGCCCGGTTGGCGCCTGCCTGCGGCTGCCAGTTCGGCGAGCGACTTGTTTGGCGAGGTGGCCGGGACGACTACCGTCACCGGCAGCGCGCTCAGGCGCGCGACGGGAACAAAGTCGCGGGTCGGGTTGTACGGCAGATGCTTGAACAGCCAGGGATTGGCCGACATGGAACTCGACAGTGCCAGCAGCAAGGTGTATCCGTCCGGCGCCGCCTTCGCCACGGCATCGGTGGCAATGATGGTGTTGCCGCCGGGCCGGTTCTCCACGTAGAACGACTTCCCGAGCTTCCGGGTGAGATGGCTGGCCAGCAGGCGCGAGAAGTCGTCCACGCCCGTCCCCGGACTGGTGGCGGAGACGATCTTGACGGGCCGTTCGGGATGGCCGTCGGCCAGTGCGGCGCGGCCGGCAAACAGCAGGGTCACGCCCATGCCCGCAGCGAAGCAGGCGAGGGTGCGTCGGGCTTTGTTGGAAGCAGTCATGAAGCTTGTCTCCGATGTTGTCTTTCTGGGATCGGCGCGCAACCTGAGTCCTGTTGCGCACCGCCTGCAACATGCCTGCCGTCAGAAGCCGCCGCGGCCTCCGCCGCAGATGATGGTCTGAGCGTTCACGTAGTTGGATTCGGGAATGCAGAGCATGTACACCGCGCCCGCTGCTTCCTCGGCGGTGCCGAAGCGGCCGAGCGGGGTGTCGCGGCCCGCCGCGGCGATCCGGTCCGGATGCACGCCGACCTTGATTTCGCGGCCTTCCACCCGCACGGTCATCTCTTCGGTGGTCGATTGCGTCAGGCGGGTCTCGATGGCGCCGAAAGCCACGCAGTTGACATTGACCTTCATGCGTCCCCACTCCTTCGCCAGCGACTTCGTCATGCCGATCACCCCGGCTTTGGCCGCGGAATAGTTGATCTGGCAGGCATTGCCCTGCGTGCCCGAGACCGAGGAAATGTTCACGACCTTGCGGAACACTTCCTTGCCGGCCTCCGCCTCTGCCTTGCTGGCTTCGCGGAAGTACGGCTGGGCCGCGCGCAGCAGCATGAAGGGCGCCTTGAGGTGACAATCGACAACGGCATCCCACTGCTCGTCAGTCATCTTCTGGATGACGTTATCCCAGGTATAGCCGGCGTTGTTGACGATGATGTCGAGTGCGCCGAACGTATCGACCGTCTGCTTGACGATGCGCGTGCCGAAATCCGCTTCCACCACGCTGCCCGCGAAGGCAACGGCCTTCCCGCCGGCCTGCACGATGTCCGCTACGACTTCATCGGCCGGCGCCTGGTCGAGATCGTTGACCACGACGATGGCGCCTTCGCTGGCGAACTTCAACGCAACCGCGCGGCCGATGCCGCGGCCGGAGCCCGTAACGATGGCGACCTTGCCTTCCAGTTTTCTGCTCATGAAAATATCTTCGTAATGTGTGAATCCGCGTGCCGCAGGCTTTCATGATGGCCATGCCACCACGTGACGGCACTACTCCTGTTGGCGAGTGCGACGCAGCGGTTCCGATCGGGGTGCCCGGCTCGCCTTATGCGGCTTCCCGGCGATGCGGTTCCTCGAGCACGCCGAGGTGGTACTGCGTTTCGCCATGCAACTGATCGAGCACGAGAATGCGCTTGAGGTAATGGCCGACGGCACACTCGTGCGTCATGCCGATGCCGCCGTGCATCTGGATGGCTTCCTCGGCAATCCGGCGCGCATTGCGGCCGATGAGCACCTTCGCCGCGTGGAACTGACCATCGCCACGCGCGAAATCATTGCGTCCGGCCAGGGTGAGGGCGAGCGACATGACAAGACTGCGGCTTTGCTCGCGCGCGACGAGCATGTCGGCCGCGCGGTGCTGAAGCGCCTGATTGCTACCGATCGGCCGCCCAAACTGCCGGCGAATCTTCAGATACTCGAACGTCATCGCGCTGGCGCCTTCCATTGCGCCGAGCATTTCGGCGCACGCGCATGTAATACCGGTGCGCATCACATGCTCGAGCGCCGCGGCGGTATCCTGCGTACCGCCGAGCCGCTTCCCCTGAACATTTTCCAGTTGGATATTCCCCGCGGGCGAGCCGTCCACCAGTCGGTACGGCGACAGATGCAGGCCGATGTCCGCGGCGTTCACCAGGAACAACTGAATACCGTCGTCCGGCGTCGTCGCGCTCACAATGAACTGCTGACAGCTCGGCGCGTCCAGCACCATCTCCTTCGAGCCGGTCAGGAACCAGCCGGCGCTGTCATGCTTCGCCGCGCATTCGATGCGGCCGTGCTGGCGTTCCTGGTGCGCCCATCCCATGCGAGACATGCCCATTGCGATGCGGGGCAGCCATTCCGACTTCTGCTTGGGCGAACCCATGGCCTGCAGAGCAGTGGATGCCATGACCACCGTCGAGTGATACGGTTCCAGGGCGAGCACCTTGCCGAGGGCTTCGGAGATCATCGACAGGTCGACGGCGTCGCCGCCGAAGCCGCCATATTCCTCGCCAATGGCAGCACCAAGAACACCCATCTCGGCAAGCTGCCCCCAGACGCGGGCGCGTGGGCCAGGCGAGTTTTGCAGCAGGCCTTGGCGCGCCTCAAAGGTGTACTCCTTCGCCAGCAACCGCGAGAGTGCGTCGTTGAGCTGGAGCTGAATGTCGTTCAGTTTGAGATCCATTTACAACCCTATTACGGTGGAAGCCAGGATGTTCTTCTGTACCTCGGTACTGCCGCCATAGATGGTCACAGCGCGCGAGTACAGATACGCGGTGGTGAGTTCGCCGCAGTCGCCGCGCAGGGACGCCGCACCGCCGATCTGCATCGCCAGTTCCACGATTTCCTGGTACAGCTCGCTGCCGCGCACTTTCAGCAGCGACGCCATGTTCTGGTCGATACCGGCATGCATGAGCCGCAATTGCGTAATCTCGAGGGCATGCACGTCGGTCTCGATCAGCGCGATGCGGCCTCGCCATGCCGCGGCGGTCTTCGCCGGAAGGCCGGCGCGTTCGCGGCTGGCGAGCAATTCCCGCGCGTAGCTCATGCGCTCACGGGTGCGCCCGATGCCGGCCACGTACGTTCGCTCGTGGCCGAGGAGGAACTTGGCATAGTCCCAGCCCTTGTTTTCCTCGCCGATAAGCCCACTCTGCGGGACGAGCACATCGTCGAAGAAAACCTGGTTCAGGCTGTGCCGGTCGTCGATGCCGATGATGGGGCGAATCGTCACGCCGGGCGACTTCAGGTCGATCACGACGAAGGAGATGCCCGCCTGTTTTTTGGCGGCGGCTGAATCCGTTCGAAGCAGGCAGAAGATCCAGTCGGATGCGTGGGCCTGGCTCGTCCAGATCTTCGAGCCATTGACGACATAGCCGCCGTCCACTCGCCTGGCGCTGGTCTGCAGCGACGCGAGATCCGAGCCGGAGTTCGGCTCGGAGAAGCCCTGGCAACTGAGGATGCCGCCGTTGAGCAGTCTCGGAAGAAAGAATTCGCGTTGCGCGTCGTTGCCGAAGTGAATAATGACCGGCCCGAGCATCGTGATGTTGAAAATATGCGGGGTAGGCGCCGAGGCCATCGCGCATTCGTCCGCAAAGATCATTTGCTGGCCGGCATTCCAGCCGGTGCCGCCATGCGCCACGGGCCATGCCGGCGCACCCCAGCCATGTGCGTCGAGGGTACGTTGCCACTGGCGCTGGTCCTGGTAGCTGACAAAGCCGGTGCTGCGTATCCGCTGGCGCATGTCGGCCGGCAGATGGGCTGCGAGGAAAGCACGTACCTCTTCCCTGAAGCGCTTGTCTTCGGGTGTGCCAAGTAAATCCATACATGTCCTTTCTGTTGATGCTTGGAGCTTGAAGCGCGCGCTGCGCGCGATGCCTTGCCTGAAGTGTCCTGGCGCTAGCGCGAGCAGGCGACAAAGGCGGGGGGAAGCTCGGCGTAGAGCACGTCGATCAGTGGCGTGCGTCGCTGGCGCGCAGCGGCCTGGTTGATGTAGCCCTTGTCGGCAATCTCGTTGGCCTCGGACGAGGGCGGCTCCGCCATCAGCAGCAGCCGGCGTACCTGCTGGCTGGCGCCGGATGCCGCCTGCGCGCGAAGCGCGTCACGCAGGGCGGCAATGACCGTCGGATGCTTCACCAGTTCCTCCGGCGGCAGGGCTGCCAGTTCCGGCGCAAGGCGCTGGCAGGCGGCCACGTTGGGCCATGCCAGGGCGGCAACATAGTTGCGGTCGTGGCCGCAGATCACGGCGTCGGCCAGCAGCGGCGCACAATGCTCGACCAGTCCCAGCCGGACCGAGCCGGTGCGTACCCAGGTGCCGTTGGCGAGCTTGAAGTCTTCGACGCATCGTCCGGCGTAGCGCAGGCCGTGCAACGGATCTTCCGGATTCGCCAGGCGCACTGCATCGCCCATGCGGTAGAAGCCTTCCTCGTCGAACGCCGCCTGGGTGAGATCCGGGCGCTTGTGATAGCCATGGAACACGGGCCGGCCGCGCAGGCGGACTTCATAGCGGTCGTCGCCGCCATCGAGCGGTACGAGTTTGATCTCGACGCCCGGGATCGGCACGCCCACGTTGCCGAGGTCGCCACCGGGCAGCGTATAGATCGCACCTTGGCCGGTGGTTTCGGTCGAGCCAAAGCCCGCGACGAACCCGATGCGCTCGCCCACCGTACGGACGGCGGCGCTCTGGAAGCGTTCCCAGACATCGCGCGGCAGGCTGGCCCCGCCATAGGCGACGAAGCGCAGGCGAGAGAAGAACGAGCGGGCGAAGGATTCGTCGCGCTCCAGTTCGGCGGCGATCAGCGCCCACGCGGACGGCACGGTGGCATAGAACGTGGGGCATACGTCGCGCAGGTTCTGTACCGTGCGCGCGAACTGTCCCGGCAGCGGACGGCCGTCGTCGAGATAGTAGGAGCCGCCCAGCGTCATCACGCGGCCCAGGTTGCCCATGCCGCCAAAGATGTGGTGCCAGGGGAGCCAGTCGAGCATGACGACAGGTTCGTCCGCAATGGCGCGATGCAGGTACTGGTACTGCCCGATCATCGCGGCCACGTTGTCGTAGCGGATCGGCACCGCCTTGGGTTCGCCTGTTGAGCCCGAGGTAAAGAAGATTCGCGCCACATCGCGCACGGGATCGATGGAGGCGTGCGCGGCCTGCAGGTCGGCGATCCGTCCGGCAGTCGGCGCGGYGCCGGCGAGCGCGGCCCACGCGGTATGGCCTGCCTGCGGGCTGTCCACCGCGATGACCGCAGCGGCCGGCACGCCAAGCGCGTCCAACGCGCGCGAGAACGGCGCCGACGACTGCACGAACACGGCGCCCGGCTCGACCAGCGCATGCATGCCGCGGACTCGCTGGTGATCCTGGCTCAGCAGCGAATACGACGGGGAGACGGCTGCCGAAGGGATGCCCGCATACTCGGCGCCCAGCAGCAGGACGGCCTGCTCCAGCGAATTGCCGGACAGGATCATCAGCGGACGCGCCTGCGACAGGCCCATCGCCAGAAGTCCCGACGCTACCGACAGCACCTGCCGGTGGAGCTCCGACCACGTCAGCGTGCGCCATGCGTCGCCGGCGCGTTCGCTGATGGCGGGCAGCGCGCCCCGCGTTTCGGCCCAACGCGCCAGGAAGCTGCTGAAGGCGAAGGGGCCGCCTTGCAGCGGCGCGTCGGTCGACCATAGCAGCAACGAACCGTCCTCACGACGTCCGTACGCGGCGCCGGGTTGCGACAGGCCGGATTGTCGGTAGCAGGGTGCAGCTTCGGTTTGGGTGCGCGACGTCGCGGCCGGAATCGTGGTAATGCCAGACATGTGTCGGTCTCCGT
Source organism: Cupriavidus sp. 05T313 (assembly GCF_056396665.1). Classification (NCBI taxonomy): domain Bacteria; kingdom Pseudomonadati; phylum Pseudomonadota; class Betaproteobacteria; order Burkholderiales; family Burkholderiaceae; genus Cupriavidus; species Cupriavidus sp. 05T313. Next base: position 37,737 of record NZ_JBFTLX010000057.1, read on the forward strand.
GGGATGGCTTATAGGAGACCAAGCATGCATTGCCGGCGCGCTGCAATCACTAGCCGGGGAGGCCAGTTCAGGGTATCCCCTTAGAGCCGCCCCCTTCCAGGTGATCAAACGACACTTCAGTTTTGATGAAGCGGGCGGTGAAAACGTGCCGTCGTGCACGCTCCTGCTACGTAGCCCTTCTTCCTTGAGGGTCGGCCGGGATTCGTGACTATCTGAAGCTTAAGATATTTGCGAATCCCGGCCGACCCTCGACTACGACCTGACCATGAAGGAACTGCAGGCGGCGGGGTGCTTTGATCCGCCGCCCCCACCGCCCACCGCCACCCCCGCCAGCGCCGCCAGCGCCGCCAGCGCCGCCGCCGGTGGTCTGCTGCCGCAACGCCGCGGGGCAGAGCTGGCGACGGGACCGGCGAGATGCCCGACTGGCTGCGGCGGGCGGTCAATGCGGGGCAGAGCGTGGAGATTTTTCGGGTCTGATGGGGCGACTGGGGCACTCTATGTGAACTGACGCGCGCGGATGCGGCCCCTTCCCTCTGAGTTGCTGCGCCGCGTCATCAGGCGATAGAGCGCTTTCAAGGTCAGACCCATTTACCACGAATCTTCAGGTAGATTTCATCAACACGCCATGAGCGCCCTGTGGGCTTGCCGAAACGGTTCCAGCGCTTGACGAACTCCGGCGTATAGCGCCTCACCCAGCGCAGGATCGTAGTGTGAACCAGTGCCAAGCCCCGCTCCGCCATCATCTCGACCAGATCGCGTAGGCTGAGTTTGTAGCGCAGGTACCAGCGCACGCACAGAATGATGATTTCCCGATCAAAATGTCGACCATCGAACAACCCCTCAAGACTCTCCAGCTTGCTCATCACCGGCCATCAGTTCGTTTACCCCGACAACTCTAACCGATTCGCCGCCCCTATTTGCACCAGAGCCCCCTATCCTTCTATCACCACATTCGAGAGCCCAAATGACCGGATCCAAGACCGAGCGGGCAGCGTTCCAACCCGCGGACTTTTCAACCTCGCTTTGACAAAATAGTGAAAACATGCTACCGAAGCGCCGTTATTTGCAGCGTCGATCTGAATACTGTACATACGTACAGATTTCACGCGTATCGCTTAACCCGTGTCCACGGTCGATTCATCCGTCCTATCGCAGGCATGCGAGGCTAAATGCATGTGCGGTCGGTGCTGCTTTTTAGGGGTGCCTGAGCAGGCACAGGAACTTCCGGCCAGCAGGCGGCGCAGAGTCGGCGCTCGACTGCCTTGTCGGCGTACGTTATAAGGTGAGACGAACTTCTGCAGCACTGTCCCCGTGCTGCCTGGATAGTAATAACAGCGTTAGACATGCACGAGCACGCTACCAACTCCCGGGCGGCAGACCAGTCCCCGGGTCTTGCCATCGAGGCCGTCGCCAGTACGAAACTGGTTCCCCCGCGTGCGACCCGCCGCCTAATTTCACGGGATGCGCTACAGCAGCGCCTCCTCGATGCGCGGCGCCAGCGTTGCATCGTTCTGCAAGGCCCGGCCGGCAGTGGCAAGACGTGCAGCCTGGTGGCGTTGCGGCAAGCGTTGCTGACACTTGATTTCGATGTCGCTTGGCTCTCGCTCGCCGCAGAAGACAACGAACTCACGCGCTTCTTCAGTTGCCTGCTGGCCGGCATTGGGATGGTGGACGGTGAAGTGGTGCGCGACGCGGCGCTGCTGATGCGGCGCGATAGCGATGGCACGGATTTTGAACACTGGGTCGTGTCCCTGGTCGAGGCGCTTGCCGCCCGGCAGCGCGATCTGACAGTGATCGTCGACGATCTGCAATACCTGAACAGTCCGCAGATCTGTCAGGCGCTGCAATGCCTGCTCGACTACGCTCCGCCCAATCTGCATCTGGTCTTCAGTTCGCGCAGCGCGTTTCCGCTATCGCTGGCGCGTTTGCGCGCGCAGTCGCTTGTGGTTGAGTTCGACCTTCACGACCTGCGCTTCACTCCCGAGGAATCCGAGCGCTTCCTGCGCGAGCAATTGGGCCACATCGATCGGCGCGACGCGCGCGTGCTGCACGATCTGACCGATGGCTGGGTGGCCGGGCTGCAGCTGTTCGCGGTGGACATGCATGCCAAGCAGGGCGGTGGCTATGCACGTGTGCGCGTGCGCGATGCCAAGGCGTTTGCGAGCTATTTCGAGCGCGAAGTGCTCGACAACCTGCGGCCGGAAGACCTGCAGCTGCTGACCATTGCGGCAACYTGCAGCCAGTTCTGTGCGTCGCTCTGCGCGACGCTGCTCGGCGTGCCGCAGGCGGTAGCGGCCATGACGTCGCGCCTGACGCGGCTCGACGACCACAATCTCTTTATCAGCCAAGTGCGTAGCCAGGACCGCGAGACTTGGTATCGCGTACACCCGCTGCTGCGCGAGGTGCTGTCGCACCGCCTCGACGAAATGCCACCTGCCGACCGGCTCGCGCTGCATGGCGCCGCGTGGCGCTGGTTTGGCGCGCGCGGCCACATCGACGACGCGGTGCGCCATGCCGTGCAAGCCGGGGAGGTGCAGGCAGCGGCCGATATCGTTGAGGCTTGCGCGGTGGAAATGATGGGCCGTGGCGAACTGTCCGAGGTGTCTAGCCTGGTGCGCCGGTTGCCCGCGGAGCAGGTGCAGGCTCGTTTTCCGCTGCGGCTCGTAACAGCCTATCTCGCCATGTACGCCGGCAACCTTGGGGCAGTCGATGCGGCGTTGCGCCGGTTCGAGTCGGACCTCGATGCGCTGGGCGTGGGCGAGCGCTTTGCTGTGCGCGTCCTGCAGGCAGCGCTGGCGCTGCAACGCGACGACTCCGAATCGATCCATGCTATCGCACCCTTGCTCGAAGCGATCCCCGATGATGCCCAGGCGTTCGCGTTCGCCGGCCGCGCCCACCTGCTGGCGTGGATGCATATGCACCATGGCGACTACGATGCGGCTCGCGCGCTGCTGCAGGAAGGCGCGGAGCGCAACGTGGCGCCGGCGCGCCGAATGACGGGACAAGCGCTGTCTGGTATGAGCCTGTCCCTCGAAGGGCGCATTGTGGAGGCCGAGCGCGCGTTGCGTGCGGTGCAGCACGAGGTGGGCCGGCACGACACGCTCTACATCGACGTGGGCGCCGTTGTCGATGGGATGCTCGGCGAAGTGATCTATGAGCTCAACGAACTCGACGCAGTGTGTACGCAGCTGGAGCCATGCCTCGACATGGTGGAGCGGACGTCGGTACCTGACGCGGCGCTGCGCGGCTTCCTGGCCGTGGCGGCGGCGCATTGGCGGCTCGGCCACCGCCTTGAGGCACTCGAGCAACTGGATCGTCTCGACGACTATGCCAGCCGGCGCGGGCTCGACCGCATGCAGGCCCACGCGCTGGCGCTGCGGCTGCGCATGCTACTGGAGCAGGGCGCGACCACCGAGGCCATCGAGGTTCTGGAATCGCTGACCGCGCTCGGCCGGCGGTACGCCACGGCGGCACGCGGTACCGGCGCCGAAATCCGGCGTGTGGCCGACGCCGCACGTGCAGCGGCAGACCTGCACTGGGAGGACTACGACGGTGCTATTGCCTGCCTGAAGCCGCTGCTCGAAGACGCCAGGGCTGCGGGGCGGGGCGCGGCGGTGGCTGCCGCCCACGCAGCGCTCGCGGTGGCTTACCACGGACGCGGAGACGCCGATGCGGCGCGCCGGCAGTTGCTCGAGGCACTGCGGCTTGGCCACCAGCTCGGCCTCATGCGCAGCCTGCTCGACGTGTCGGACCAGATCCCGGCCATGCTCGAAGCCCAGGCTCCTGACGCGCTAGACCCGGTGCTGGCGTTTTACGCCAAGCGCCTCGTGGCTGCGGCGGCCAGCACGCGCGAAGCGGCCGCGCAGCCGGCCCTGCGCGATGCCGGTGGCACGACGGACGTGCTCAACGTCCGGGAGCGCGAAGTGCTGGCGCTGGTCGCCCAGGCCATGCCAAACAAGAAGATTGCGCGCGTGCTGGGCGTCACGTCCCACACGGTCAAATGGCATCTGCGCAAGATCTACAGCAAGCTCGGCGTGTCAGAGCGGGACGAAGCGGTGGCCCGCATGCGCGATCTTGAGATGGATTCGGCGTCGAGACCCCACTGACGGCCGCCTTGCTGCCCAATCCGGCTAGTGAATTGCAACGCTGGATTGGACATCATGAGAGGTATCCGAGAGGCGCGCCTGGATCGGAGCGCGCCGCCGGAACCTTACTCATGGAAAGGAGCTTGACAGTGGAAGTGAATCGCACGGTCTTCCGGGAAGACCATGAAATGCTGCGTCCCATGGCGCGAAGGTTCTTCGAGCGCGAGTGCGCGCCGCGCCAGCCGGAGTGGGACAAGGCCGGCAAGACAGACCGCGATACCTGGCTCAAGGCAGGCCGCGAAGGGCTGCTCTGCGTGTCGGTCCCCGTGGAATACGGCGGCGGCGGCGGCGATTTTGGCCACTCGGCGGTGGTCATGGAGGAGATGCATCGCGCAGGAATCTCGGGTGCGGGCTTCTCGATCCACTCGGACATTATCGCGCCCTATATCGTGCGTCTAGGCACCGAAGCGCAGAAAAAGCGATGGCTGCCCGATATCTGCGCTGGCAAGACCATCATGGCGGTGGGCATCACCGAGCCGGGCGGCGGATCCGACGTCAAGGCCATCCGCACCACCGCAGTGCGCGATGGCGACGAGTACGTAATCAACGGCAGCAAGACGTTCATCAGCAACGGCCTGAACTGCGACATGATCATGCTTGTTTGCAAGACGGACCCGGCGGCGGGCGCCAAAGGTGTCAGCCTGATCATGGTCGAGGCCAATCGCGCGGGGTTCAAGCGCGGCCGCAAGCTCGACAAGGTGGGCCAGCCCGGCGCCGACACGGCCGAACTGTTCTTCGACAATGTGCGCGTGCCCGTGGAAAACCGGCTCGGCGACGAGAACGGCGGCTTTGCATACCTGATGCAGGAACTGCCGCAGGAACGCCTGCTGATCTCGATCTATGCCGCCATTGCCATCGAACGGCTGCTGCAGATTACGGTGGACTACGTCAAGGACCGCCGCGCCTTCAACCAGACGGTCTGGGATTTCCAGAACACCAAGTTCAAGCTAGCCGACGTCAAGGCCCAATCGGTAGCTGTGCGGACCATGGTCGACTACTACATCGGCGAGCACATGAAGCGCAAGCTCACCGTCCAGGAAGCGGCTATCGCCAAGCTCTTCGCCACTGAGACGCTGTGGAAATGCATCGACGACATGGTCCAGCTCCATGGCGGCTACGGCTACATGCTTGAGTACCCGATCGCCCGCGCGTTCACGGACTACCGCGTCTGCCGCATCGCGGGCGGCGCCAGCGAAGTGCTGCGCGACCTTATCTCACGCAAGCTGTGAACCGCCACCGATTTCCCGCAATCCATCTCAATAACAGGTTGAACCATGAGTGAGAAAGTCATAGTCGCCGGCGTGGGCATGATCCCGTTCCTGAAGCCGGGCGCCAGCAAGAACTACTTCGAGATGGGTGCCGATGCCGTGCGGCTGGCCCTGGCCGACGCCGGCATCGGCTACGAGCAACTGCAAGAAGCCTACGCCGGGTACGTCTACGGCGATTCCACCTGCGGCCAGACCACGGTGTACGAGGTTGGCATGACCGGCATCCCGGTGGTCAACGTCAACAACAACTGTTCCACTGGCTCAACGGCGCTATACCTGGCCCGCAAGGCCGTTGCATCGGGCGACGCCGACTGCGTGCTGGCGCTCGGGTTCGAACAGATGCAGCCGGGCGCGCTGAAGATGCACTGGGACGACCGTCCGCCCCCGCGCACGCGCTTCTTGCCCGTGCTGAAGTCGCTGACCGAAGACATGAGCCACCTCGGCCAGGCGCTGCGCTCTTTCGGCGGTGCCGGGCGCGAGTACATGGAGAAGTACGGCGCAAGCATGGAAACGTTCGCAGCGGTGCGCGCCAAGGCGAGCCGGCATGCCGCCAACAACCCGCTGGCGCTGTTCCGCAAGGTACTGACCGTCGGGGAGGTGATGGCCGACACCGTGATGGTTCCCGGTGTCATGACGCGGCTGATGGCGTGCCCGCCCACCTGCGGCGCGGCGGCGGCAATCGTCGTCTCGGAGCGATTTGCGCGCAAGCATGGCCTGCGCACCGATGTGCAGATTCTCGCGCAGTCCCTGACCACCGATCCGCCCGAGGCGTTCGATCCGCCTTCGATGCTGAGCTGGGTTGGCTCGCACATGACGCGCGCCGCTGCGGGCAATGTCTACGAAAAAGCGGGCGTGGGTCCCGAAGATATCGACGTGTGCGAACTGCACGACTGCTTCGCGCAGAACGAAGTCATCAGTTACGAGACGCTGGGCTTCTGCCCCGAAGGCGGTGCCGAGAAGTTCGTCCGCGACGGCGATAACACCTATGGCGGCAAGGTCGTCATCAACCCTTCGGGCGGCCTACTGTCAAAGGGGCACCCCCTAGGCGCCACCGGCCTGGCGCAGTGCTATGAGCTGACGCAGCAGTTGCGCGGCGGCGCCGACAAGCGCCAGGTGGAGGGTGCGCGACTCGCACTCGCCCACAACATCGGTCTGGGCGGCGCCTGCGTGGTGACGCTCTACGGCAAGAACTAAGCTTCTGTACAGAGTCGGACTTCGGCCGCCGCGACGCTTGAATGCGTCCGGCGGCTTTTCTTTTGCCTAGGGTGACACTGGAGGCTTGTACTGGGAACAGACCTGGTAGATGACCGGCTGGAACGGCAATTGACTGATTGCAAGAAGCGCCAGGTGGACTGTCAAACGGTCGCCGTCATCCCGGGCATTGGCAGGCTCACGGCCACTGCCCCAATTGCTACCGCCGGAGACGCCAAAGCCTTCAAGTCAGGAAGAGAGTTGGCCGCCTTCCTCGGCCTGGTACCTCGCCAGACCGRTACAGCGGGCAAGGTGCAGCTCGGAGGCATTAGCATCCGCCGCGATGTTTACCAGCGCTCGCGCACGGATGCAATTCCAATCGAAAGAGAAGGGAATCTGGTGCGATCGTCTGCGCCAGAGACGACCGACCAACGTCGCCGCCGTGGCCTTAGCCAACAAAATGGTTCGCACTGCCTGGTGCGCTGCTAGTGCATGGAACCACATTTGAAAAGAACCACGTGTCAGTGAAGCCGGTGTAGCTTGTACGCCTGACGAATCCTCGTCAGCAAGTTGCGATGGGAAGCGGATAGATGATGGCGTGACAGGGTGGACTGCAAGAGCGCAAGCCTGCTTTGGTGTGAGAGGGCTCTCGGCGAATTCCATCAGGACCCGCAGGCATGGCCTGCACGATGAGGCCGGATATATTGGAATGGCCCCATCCCTCCCCCGTCTCTCGAGACTCCATGCGATCATGAAGTCTCGAGAGACGGGGGCATGGAAACGTAGCTATTAGGCTACTTGGGAGTCCATCATGAGCATCGCGCTTGTTGGTATCGATCTTGCGAAAAACGTCTTTCAAATCCATGGAGTAGACGAGCATGGCAAGCCGGTGCTGCGTCGCCGGGTAAGTCGTTCAAAGCTGCGGGAGACAATAGTCCGTCTGCCAGCCTGTTGAATTGTCCTGGAAGCATGTGGCGGCGCCCACTACTGGGCGCGTCGCTTCATGGCTATGGGACACCAGGTCCAGATGATTGCTCCGAAGTTCGTGAAGCCGTTTGTCAAATCTCTGAAGAACGACTGCAATGACGCCGAGGCAATCGTCGAAGCGGCCTCTCGTCCGACGATGCGTTACGTGGCAATCAATGGCATCGAACAGCAAGACGTTCAATGCATGCACCGGATCCGAAGCTTGCCGATGCGAGATCGCATCGCGCAGATCAATCAGATTCGTGGCCTGCTTGCCGAATACGGCATCGTCATTGCTCAAAGTTCGCTGCAAATACAGCGGCACCTCCCCGAGATCGTCGCGGACACGACCACAGAGTTGACGGAACTCACCAAGGGAACGCTGTGCGACATGTACGGGCGACTCAAGCAACTCGATGAACAGATCGCGCGATATGACAACAAGATTCGCCAGATACGGCAAAGAGGGGTGGGGCCATGTATGAGTCTGCAACCAACCCTCTGTCGAGCCTGACCTTGCGTTCACCTGGAAAGACCAGGCGCGTTCATATGAGAACCAAAAAAGGCCGGCAAATACCACGCCGGCCTCTGCATCAGGAACAGCCCCCAACCTTTAAACTTGCCCCCGCGCCCCCCGATCCCGCTCGTCCTGCTCCAACTGCATTTCGCGCCAGAGGATTTTTCCCGTCGACGTCTTTGGCAAGCTATCGACAAACTCCACCGTGCGCGGCACCTTGTACGCAGACATGCACCCTCGGGCCCAGTCGACCAGTGCCTGTGGCTGGACCGTGCCGCGCGAAGCCGGGCGGAGCACCACGAGCGCCTTTACCGTTTCGCCGCGATGCGGGTCGAAGGCGGAGATCACGCACGCTTCCTGCACGGCTGGGTGCCCGTATAGGATCGATTCGATCTCGGCGGGCCACACCTTCAGGCCCGATACATTAATCATGCGCTTGAGCCGATCCGTAATATAGAAGTAGCCGTCCTCATCATGGTAGCCGAGGTCGCCGCTGCGTAGGAACCGCTTGCCGTCGAGCTCGATGAAGGCCGCGGCCGTCGCTTCCGGCTTGTTCCAGTAGCCGCCAAACATGGTCGGCCCATGCATGACGATCTCGCCTGGCTCGTTGGTCGCTAACTCGACGCCCGTTTCGGGATTAATCACGCGGGCATCGCAGTTGATCACGGGAACGCCGGCACACTGTCGCCTTGGGGCCTGCGGCGGATTGCTGTGCGACATGCCGCAAAACTCCGTGAGGCCGTAGCTTTCCAGAAATGGAATGCCGAGCCGCGATTGCATCCTGCGCGCCAGCGCCTCCGGCATGGCTGACGCGCCGCCGTAGATGCGCGTCAGCGAGGAAAGGTCACGCTGGTCGATATCGGGCCGTGCGAATAACTCCGCGAGCATCGTAGGCACGGCCGCCCATGAGCGCAGCCGCAGCCTTGCGATTAATTCCAGCGCGGCGTTGGCATCCCAGCGCGCCAGCATTGCGAGGGTGCGGCCCAGCCGCACCGCCTGGTTCATCGCGCGCATGCCAGCCAGGTGGCTGACTGGCAGCGTCAGCAACTCGTCCTCATCGGCGCGGTCCGATTGCCAGTGCTCACGATGCGCGAGCGTGTAGGCGAAGTTGGCATGGCTGAGCATCGCACCCTTGGGCTTGCCCGTTGTGCCGGACGTGTAGCCGATCACTGCGAGGTCGCGGCCCCGGGCGCGCACGGGCAGCGGCGCGATGCCAGCGGCCAACGCCCGCGAGAAATCATGCATGCGCGGATGCATCGCACCTTGCCGCGGTTCGGTGACGAAGCCGGGGATGGCGAGATAGGGCACGTCCTCGGGCCTGCCGGCGAACTCACCCGCCAGGCCCACTACACAGCCGTCGAGCACATCCTGTTCGAGCAGGCCGGTAACGGGGTCTATCAGGTCCTGGGTCGCGATCACTACGCGCGCGCCGCTGTCGCGCGCGTAGTACTCCATTTCCTCCCGCGTACTCATGGGATTCATGGCAACGACCACGGCATCGCAGCGCATGACGGCATAGAAGGCAATCATGTACTGAGGGCAGTTCTGCATCAATAGCAGTACGCGGTCCCCTTGCCGAACCGACAGTCGATGCTGAAGATAGCCGGCCAAGGCCATCGCGGCGGCATGCAGATCGTGGAACGTCATTCGACGGCCGTAGAACACGACGGCCGGCTTGTCAGGGACGCGCGTTGCAGACTCCTCGAGGTGGCAGAACAGGTTGCAGTCCGCCACCTCCAGCGAGCGGGGTACGCCGGCGGGCCAGTGCGCGAAATGTCGTGTTAGTTGCGGCATGGGGACGATTGCTGAATGAATGCTTGGATCGGAAGTCAGACCACGGCGACGACGGCCTCGCCCACGATCTTCTGCTCGCCCTTCTGGTTCACGCACTGCATCTCCACGCGCAGCCTTGCTTCGCCAGCGTGTTCGAAGCACTCCGTGACGCGGCCGGTGCAGCGTGGCTCGTCATAGAGGTGCGTGATGCCCGTGAAGCGCATCTTCAGGCCGCGCAGCCGCGCGGGGCCGGCCCAGTCGGTAACCAGACGGCCCAGGTAGGCGGCAGAAAGCATCCCGTGTGCGAACACGTCGCCAAGGCCATTTTTCTTAGCGTAGTCCGAATCGATATGGAGCGGATGATGGTCGCCCGAGGCGCCGGCGTAGACCGCCAGTGTGCGGCGGCTGACCGCCGGCAGTTGCAGGTCCGGAATACTGTCACCGACCTTCAGGCCGGCGAGGTTGCGTTGCGTCATGATGGAATCTCCTTCAGACTCTGCGTTGTACGAGCACGGTACGCGAGTCCGCCACGTGGGCGCCGTGCTGGTTGGTAATGCGCGTTTCCTTGACCAGGAATTCGAGCGCGCCATCCTTCTTGTCATAGACATCGACGATCTTTGGCTCGTAGGTCAGCGTGTCCCCGACATGCACCGGGGCGTGGTAGTCGTACTGCTGCTCCGCATGGAGCACGCGCGATGGCTCGATCTTCGCCATCGCGAGCAGGTCGAAGGTCTTGAACAGCCAGCCTTCGAGGCACGACAGGAAGGTGGGCGGCACGCGCAGCGAAGGCAAGCCGGCGGCCTGAGCGGCGGTCACGTTGCTGTACTCCGGATTGGTTTCGCCGATCGCGTTCGCGTACCAGCGCACCGGCCACTCTTCCACGTTGACTTGGCGCTGGCCAAAGCTGTGGCCGATCAGGTTTTTGTCGAGCATTTTGTTCTCCGTGGGTCTGGTTGCGCCATCAGGCGCGGCCGGGGATGACACCGTCGAGGTTGGCGCTCGGCGCGGCGCGCGAGACCAGTTCGTGCATGCGCTCGCCCAGTTCGGCCACTTCCCAGCGCCCGGCCTTCTCGATGCGGGGGCCGGCATGCCAGCCTTCGGCCACTGTGATGCGTCCGCCACGGCTGCCGAACACGCGGCCCGTGACGCCTTCGGACTGCTCGCTGCCAAGCCAGACGATCAGCGGGGCCACATTGGCCGGGTCGAAAGCGTCGAAGCCTTCCACGGCGTCGATCGACACGCTGAGCCGCCCGCTCTTGAGCAGGTGCTCGGTATGGCGCGTGGCGCCACTCGGGTAAATTGTGTTGACCGTCACGCCGTAACGGCTCAGTTCTTCGGCGGCGATATTCGACATGGCGGCGATGCCAGCCTTGGCCGCGCCGTAGCAGGTCTGGCCGATGTTGCCGAACAGGCCCGCCGACGACGACGTATTGATCACGCGCGCCTGGCGCTGGCGGCCGGCCTTGGATTCGTCGCGCCAGTAGGTGCTGGCATGGCGCATCGGCACGAACGTGCCGCGCAGGTGGACGCGCATCACGGCGTCCCAGTCTTCCACCGGCATGTTCACGAGCATGCGGTCGCGCAGGATGGCGGCGTTGTTGACCACCACGTCGAGGCCCCCGAACGTGTCGATCGCGCTCTGGATCATGCTGCCGGCGCCGTCCCAGTCAGCCACGTCGGCATTGTTGGCGATGGCCTCTCCGCCCATGGCGCGGATCTCGTCCACCACATCCTGTGCCGGACCGGCAACCACGCTGGAACCGTCGGCAGAGGCGCCGAGATCGTTCACGACAACCTTCGCGCCGTGGCGGGCGAATTCCAGCGCATATTCGCGGCCCAGGCCGCGACCGGCGCCGGTGATGACAACGACGCGGTCCTTGCAGAGTTGTTGCATAGCTCTTCCTTTCATTGGTTGACACAAGATTGGGTTGTGCGGTTGCGCACGCCGCCGGCACCGGGCCGCGGCATACGCAGTGCCTCATTATTTGCAGCGGCAAGACAGGGCGCACTAGCCGGATGGAGCAGTCGATTGGCGTGCCGGGAGCGGCATCGCCTGGCGCGCTACTCGGCGAGGATGCCCGCCATTGAGATCACGCGCTGCCACTGTGCCTGGTCGCTAACCAGTGCGCTGGCGAATGCCTTCGGGCCCAGCGGATAGGCGCTGGTGCCTCGTTGTGCGAAATGCGCTTTGGCTTCCGGCGTGTTGACGAACGCGAGCGCCGCCTCCGCGAGCTTGTCCACCACGGCGGCGGGCGTACCCGCGGGGGCGGCAAGTCCAACCCAACCAATGACCGTTGCTTCCGGCATGCCCGCCTCGGCCAGCGTAGGCACGTCGGCGATTACCGGGACACGGGCAGTATTGGAGACCGCCAGCGCGCGCAGCTTTCCTGACTGGATCAGCGGCACGGCCGCCGAAATCTCGAGCACGGTGTAGTCCACCACGCCACCGATGAGATCGGGCAGCAACGTGCTCATGGCCTTGTAGGGCACATCGACAGCCTTGGCTTTCCCGGCATCGTTAATGGCCGCCAGCATCGCACGGTAGCCTGAACTGCTGGTGCCGTAGTTCAACTTGCCGGGCTGGGCGCGCGCAGCGGCCATCAACTGCCCAAGCGTGCGGTACGGCGAGGTGGCCGGGACGACTACAGTGACAGGAAGCGAACTCAGGCGCGCAACAGGAACGAAGTCGCGCGTGGGACTGTAAGGGAGTTGCTTGAACAGGAATGGGTTGGCCGACATGGCGCTCGACAGTGCCAGCAGCAGCGTGTAGCCGTTGGGGGCTGCCTTGGCCACAGAGTCGGTGGCGATGATCGAATTGCCGCCTGGGCGGTTCTCCACATAGAATGGCTTGCCGAGCTTCTCGGTCAGGTGCTTCGCCAGCAACCGCGAGAAATCGTCGACGCCCGTGCCGGGGCTCGTGGGCGATACGATCTTTACCGGCCGTTCGGGATAGCCCTGTGCCAGGGCGCTACCGCCCGCAGGAATCAGCGTGATGGCGACGCCGGTCGCCAGCCAGGCGAGGGCGCGTCGGGCTCTGTCGATATTCGTCATGGGCGTTGTCTCCGTGTCGTTGTTATGGTAGCGACGTGCCGCGGAAGCTCCGGGAACGTCGCGTGCTGTCTTGCTGTTTTCGCGCGCTCAGAAGCCGCCGCGTCCGCCGCCACAGATGATGGTCTGGCCATTGACGTAGTTCGATTCGGGGATGCAGAGCATGTATACCGCGCCGGCCGCTTCCTCGGCGGTGCCGAACCGGCCAAGCGGGGTGTCGCGCCCGGCTGCCGCGATGCGGTCCGGATGCACCCCCACCTTGATCTCGCGACCTTCCACCTGCACGGTCTTGTCCTCGGTGGTCGACTGGGTCAGGCGCGTTTCGATGGCGCCGAACGCCACGCAGTTCACATTGACCTTCATGCGGCCCCATTCCTTGGCCAGCGTCTTGGTCATGCCGATCACGCCCGCCTTGGCAGCAGAGTAGTTGACCTGGCCCGCATTGCCCTGCGTGCCCGAGACCGACGAAATGTTGACGACCTTGCGGAACACTTCGCGCCCAGCGTCTGCCTCGGCCTTGCTGGCCTCCCGGAAATAGGGCTGTGCCGCGCGCAGCAACATGAACGGCGCCTTGAGGTGGCAATCGACGATCGCATCCCACTGCTCGTCGCTCATCTTCTGAATCACGTTGTCCCAGGTATAGCCTGCGTTGTTGACGATGATGTCTACCGCGCCGAATGTGTCGAGTGCCAGCTTGACGATGTTCGAACCAAAGTCCGGTGCCACCACGCTGCCCGCGAACGCAACAGCCGTGCCGCCCGTCTTCACGATCTCGGCCACCACCTCGTCGGCCGGTGCCTGGTCGAGATCGTTGACGATCACCCTGGCACCTTCGCTCGCAAACTTCAGCGCTACCGCGCGGCCAATGCCCCGGCCCGATCCCGTGACGATGGCAACCTTGCCTTCCAGCTTCCTGCTCATGAACACTCTCCGTAGTGTGGGGTCCGCGTATCGCGTGGCTTAATGATTGCAAGCGCGACGCGCTGAGGCACTACCCGGATTGGCGAGTGGTGGGCAACGGGAACGGTGTAGGACGGGCCAAAAGGTAAGCGAGGCCCGGCAGGGCAGCGTCGCCAAGACTCTGGGTGCCTAATGCATCTCGCGGAGCCGATTGCGCTGCTGGTGCGGCGCGGTGCCTTTTCAGTGACGATTGGCGCGAATGAGGTTCGAGACCTCGCCATAGCCGAGCGGCTTGCCCGTTTGCGTGATCGACAGGCCGCTCGCCAGTCTCCATGGACGGGCTCGCTGCTGTGCTCTCTCCGACCACCGGCCGGCCCACAGGCATGGGTGGAGGTTCGGCATGGCGGATCGCCGGCCCTCGCTAACGCAGAGGCGCTCGATACGAGCCGTAACTGATTGACAACGGGTGCCGCGAGCGCTGACGCTCGCGGCCAATTTCTCCCCTCGACGCTCAACACCCCGGAGAGGAGGCCACTCATCACTCAGGGTCCACCCCGATCACCGCATCCACAGCGTAGACGCCCTGGCCGTGCGGCATGGCCAGCACCGGRTTCAGGTCGATCGACTGCAGGCGCGGGCCCGCGGCAACGGCGAATGCGGACAACTGCGACAGCGCCTGGGCCAGCGCGGCAATGTCCGCCACGGGCCGTCCGCGCGCACCGAGCAGCAGTGGTGCGCCCTTGATCGAGCGGATCATCTGTTCGGCCACGTCCGGGCCGAACGGGCAGCGGCGGAGCACCACGTCCTTGAGCACCTCGACGAACACACCACCGAGCCCGAACATGGCGATCGGGCCGAACACCGGGTCGCGGTTGATACCCATGATGCACTCCACTCCGCCGTTCATCTGCTTGGCCACGAGCACACCCTCGATGCGTGCGTCGGGCATGGCCTTGGCGGCTCGGTCCAGCAGCAGCGCAAAGCCTTCACGCACCGCGCCTTCGTTGGCCACGTTCAGCAGCACGCCGCCAATCTCGGACTTATGAATAATGTCGGGCGACAGGATCTTTAGCACGACCGGGAATCCGATCTCGCGCGCGGCCGCCACAGCAACCTCCATGTCGGCACAAGCGCGTTCAGGCGCGCTCGGGATGCCGGCTTTCGCCAGCAGCGCCTTGGCCTCCGCTTCGGTCGGCGCCTGCCGCGGCAGCGTGACATTGGTCACCCGGGGCACCGGTGCCAACGTGTTTCCTGCGAATGCCTCACCGAAGCGGCCCATCGCGGCGATGGCGGTCACGGCCCGACTCGGATCGCCGAACACCGTGAAGCCGGCTTCCTCGAAGCGAGCGAGGATGGTCGGATCGCCACGGGCCACCAGCACGTAGAGCCGATCCGGATAGCGCTTGCGCACGTCGCCCAGTTGCTGCAGCAGTGAATCGGCCACGCCCGGTACGGCCGCCGCGTAGCTGAAGAACGCCAGCAGCGTGGCGTAGCCCCCTTCAGCCATCATCGACTCCGTGAACGGCGTGACCAGCGTGGTGTCGTTGATGAACTGGGCAGTCACGTCCACCGGATTGCGTGCGGCGCAGATCGGCAGCAGTTTGCGCATGCGGGCTTGTGCGGCGGCTGGCATCTCGGGCATCGGGATGCCGAGTTCCTCGGCGGCATCCGAGACGATCACGCCGGCGCCGCCGCTGACGGTCACCACGCCCAGCGAGTTGTTGGCCGGGAAGATGCGGCGCCCCGCCAGGCGCAGGATGTCGAGCATTTCCTCGGTGGTACGCACCCGCACCACGCCCAGCTCGTCGAGGACGGCGCTAATCACGGCGTCATCACCGGCAATCGATGCGGTATGCGAACGTGCAGCGGCCCCGCCCACTTCGCTGCGGCCCACTTTCATCATCACCACGGGCTTGCGCGCGGCATGCGCTGCGCGGAATGCCTCTATCAGGCCCGGGCCGTCGCTGATGCCCTCGGCGTAGACGGCAATCACGTCGGTGTTGGGGTCCGCGGCGAACAGGCGCACGATATCGGCCACGTTCAGGTCCGCCTCGTTGCCGGTCATGACCACGCTGGACGGGAATACACCCGCTTCCATGGCCGACGTGACCAAATGGCTACCATAGGCGCCGGACTGGCTGACGATGCCCACGCGGCCGGGCCGTGACCCGGTCGCCGATGCAAAGCCCGAGAAGCTGCCAACGAATCCGTTGTGCATGTTGACCATGCCCAGCGTGTTGGGCCCGAGCAGCCGCATGCCGGCCCGGCGCGCGATGGCAACCATCTCAGCCTGCGTGGCCGCGCCTTCATCGTTGACCTCGGCAAAGCCTGCCGTAAACATGATGGCCGCCTTCGTGCCGCGGTCGGCCAGTGCCTGGACCGCTGTGACCGCATGCTCGCCGGGCACGGCGATGATCGCCACGTCCGGGACTTCGGGAAGCGCGGCCACCGACGGATAGGCCGGCAGGCCCTGCACCGTAGCGCGGTTCGGGTTGACCGGCAGGATGCGGCCAGCGAAGCCCTTGGCAAGCATCGAGGCTATTGGCCTGCCGCCAATGCGGATCGGATCGTCGGAAGCGCCGATCACGGCGACCGAATTCGGGTGAAGCAGGCAATCTGGAATGGACAGGGTGGTCATGGCTGCGTTGTGTGCGTGTATCTGCGAGGGCGGTTGGAGGCGGACATCAGAGCGGCTTGAACGTCGGCATGGGGGGGCCGTTGTCGGTGGGCGTGAAGGTCACCTGCACCTTCTGGCCAATGCGCACGGTATCGAGGTCGCAATCGACGATGCGCGTCATCATCGTCACGCCTTCCTCGAGCGTGACATAAGCCATGCAGAACGGGGTGGGGCCCGCACGGCGCGTGACGCTGTACGAATAGATCGTACCCCGGCCGGACGCCGCCTTCCAATAGGTTTCGCCCATGCAGAACGGGCACAGCGTGCGCGGATACCAATGCGGTTTTTCGCAGCGCTCGCAGTGGCGCACTAGCAGGCGGCCTTCGCCGGCAGCCGCCCAGAATTCGGCGTTCTCCGGCGATTGTTCGGGCGACGTCAGAACTTGGGGAGTGTATGGAGTGCTCATATGGATTGCGCGGATGCATTGTGTGAGGTGGACTACTCGCGTTCGAGGATCAGCGTGGCGCTGCCGTGGCGGGAGCCAAGCAGGCCGCCGGTTCCTTGGGCCAGGGCTAGGTCGCAGTTCTTGACCTGCACGGCCGGGTGCGCTTCACCGCGTAACTGGCGCACGGCCTCGATTACCTTGGTAATGCCGCCCCGATTGGCCGGGTGGTTGTTGCACAGACCGCCCCCGTCAGTGTTGAACGGCAGCTTGCCAACGCCGGAGATCAGGTTGCCGTCCATGACGAATCYGCCGCCTTCGCCTTTTTTGCAGAAGCCGAGGTCTTCGAGCTGCATCAGTACGGTGATCGTGAAGCTGTCATAGATCGATGCGTACTTGATGTCCCCGGGTGCCACGCCCGCTTCGGCGAATGCCGCGGCGCCCGAAACCTTGGCCGCCGACCACGTCAGGTCCACATGGCCGCCTAGCTGGCCCTTCACATGCTCGCCCGCGCCCAGCACCTTGATCCTCGGCCGGTTCAGCTTGGCCGCGATCTCCGGGCGGGCGACGATGAGTGCGCCGCCGCCGTCGGACACCACGCAGCAGTCGAGCTTGCGCAGCGGGTCTGAGATCATCGGCGAGTTCAGCACGTCTTCCACGGTCACCACGTCGCGCAGCATGGCGTGGGGGTTGTGTTGCGCATGGTGCGACGCGGCCACCTTGATCCAGGCCAGTTGCTCGGGCGTGGTGCCATATTCATGCATATGGCGCATGGCGACCATGCCATACGAATTGACGGTGGCCGGGCTGTATGGCAACTCGAAGGGCGAGTCGGGAATGTTGGCGCCCCAGGCGCGCGGTTTGGTGCCGCTCGAACCCTCGGAGCGTGGGCGGCCGGCCAGCGTGATCAGCGCCACGTTGCACTTGCCCATGGCGATAGCCTGCGTGGCGTGCGACACATGCACCAGGTACGACGAGCCGCCGGTCTCTGTGGCGTCGACGTGGCGCAGCTTCAGGCCGAGGTAGTCGACCATGTTCAGCACGCCGAGTCCGGGTGCATCGCCGGCGCAGAAGTAGCCATCAACGTCGGCCAGCGTCAGTCCGGCGTCTTCGAGCGCGCCGCGCGCGCTTTCGGCGTGAAGCTGGGCCACTGACTTGTCCGGTGCCTTGCGGGTCGGATGTTCATAGGCACCGACGATATATGCCTTGCCTTTGATGCTCATGTTTGATTCCTTCAATCGAAACGTTGGCGGGGGATGAAACGTTTTGCGGACGAGAGCGGGCCCGGCCCGCACGGCCATGCTCGCGCTGTCACGGGGCAGGCGAAGCGCTTTTCAGGCGGGCGCGCAGTCCTGGGTTGGGGTGTCGGCGTCGCGCACGCGGCGGTGCGGCGGCCAGATGACCTTCACG
Organism: Cupriavidus sp. 05T313; assembly: GCF_056396665.1. Taxonomy (NCBI): domain Bacteria; kingdom Pseudomonadati; phylum Pseudomonadota; class Betaproteobacteria; order Burkholderiales; family Burkholderiaceae; genus Cupriavidus; species Cupriavidus sp. 05T313. The sequence continues at coordinate 56,014 of NZ_JBFTLX010000057.1, forward strand.
GCGGCGCTTTCCGCGCGATAGGTGTGGCACGACTCGATCAGCGCCGGCTTAGGCATGAAGCCGACTTCATCGCCAGGCATGCGACCATTGCGCCGGGCACGGTCGAGCGCGAAGCGGCTCTGCACGGCCGTGGTGGCCATCGGGCCAAGCAGGTCGGTCATGTGCGTGCAGCCTTTCACGCCGCCCACGCGCTCCTTGACCATGCGCCGGAAGCCCGCGCGCAGCGCCAGGCCGCGCAGCGCATCGTAGGCCGGTTCCACTTCGGGGCAGCTGCCGGCCGGACCGCTCAGCATGCGGGCGGTGATGTCTTGGATCACGAGGTCCATGTCCACCGTCACCGAGACGTGCATATGGTGGATGGCGCCGCCGGGCGGCACCTGCTTGAACAGCAGGTGCGTGCCGTCGGGCGAGACGTCTTTCAACTCTGCTTCGATGTCGATCACGCCGTCGTCGCGCAGGTAGGCGGTGCAGGTGATCTGCCGCCTATGCAGGGGCTTGCGGGTGGGAAGGGTCATGTGGCTGTATCTCCTGTGCCGGTGTAGTCAATGAGGCGCCCACCGGTGAATGTCTTCGCTTGTCGCTTCTGGCTCTCAGTCAGGCCGGGGCCAGGCGCCCGGCCGCCGTTGCCGCCCCGACTGCATACGTCGGTAGGCGGCCCAGAACAGCACGCGCATCGGAAACCCGAGCCCCCCGTCATCGCCTGCCGGGCGTGTTCGGCAGCCAGTTCAACGTGGACGCCAAGGTCCGCCGCCGACGCGTAGCAGATGATTCGCGCGCGCCGATCGGCACCCTGCATGCGGT